>JAGMBH010000045.1 GCA_023129815.1 Dehalococcoidia bacterium | reverse complement strand
GACATCACTACCAAGGTAGGAAATTATTAGAAAGTCAGATTACTCCTATAAGAAGAAGTATGGCATAAAGCCAGTCACATTTGTTCCTCAGCTATCTCAACAACTAATTAAATCCTGCCAGCGTTTTCTATTGTGGGCTCTATCTCCTCTTCACCAGGCTGAAGACTAGATTTCTATCAGGATTTTATCTTCTTTAACCTTCACGTTATATGTAGTAAGTGGCTTTGGCCTCTTGAGTACCCCACCCAACTTCGAAGTCAATCCTGCCCCCTTTAACCAGCGGACTACCTGACCATTGCTGAGGTCAAACTGAGAACTATGCAAGGGACAAGTGACCACAGTTCCTTCCAATTTACCCTGCGCTAATTTCCCTCCCATATGAGGACAGCGATTATCAGTTGCATAGTACTTATCTTCCACCCTAGCTAGAAGGATTTCACGCCCCGCAGGATTGACTGCCTTTATTGCCCTTTCTTTCAGTTCGCCTATTTTAGAAACCTCTACAAACTTACCCATGAAACACCTCCTTTATAGAATCCAAGTTTTTGAGCCGCTGATTTTATGCCTCTTATTACCAAGAAAAGGCGATAAACAGCATCATAAAGCCTCTTTGCTTTTTAGAACGTCTCCAAACTTCATTTTTCACCTCCTCCTTTTTAATGCTGTTAAACGAAGTTATAGGCTTTGTGTTTTTGGGCAATGGCTTCAGCCAGATTGTCCAGAGCCCGGAAATCAGATTCCTCGGGAAACCCTTTGATGATTACAGAGTCTAGCACCTCCACCTTAAGGTTAGGAATCATTCCCCTGAGCTGTTCCACAGCCTTGCTGCCCCAGCCATAGGAGCCGATAATAGAAACAAACTGGAGTTTGGGTCTTAGGGCATTGACTAGAAATGCAGCGTAAGCAACATTAGGATGTGGACCAACAAGAACAGTAGGCGTGCCGATGACCATAGTAGCTGCATCCACCAGTGCCATTGCCAGTTTCCCTATATCTACTACAGACAAGTTAAACTGCTTAACCGTTACGCTTCTATCAGCCAAAGCTCCGACGAGATAATCCACCATCTTTTGGGTGCTGCCATGCATGGAGATATAAGGTATAACCACAATGTTTCTGGGTGGATCGAAGACCCAACCCCGGTATGCTTCTAAGATAAAGCTAGGCTTGTCGTAAATAGGACCGTGGCTGGGGGCAATGATATCAATCTGGTAATCTTTTATCCACTCCAGATGTTGTTGTATCTTGGTGTGGAATGGCATCATTATTTCAGCATAGTACCTCTTGGCTGCTTCATAGACTTGTCCTTCATCAGTTACATATAAGTCTGTGGTAGCCAGATGAGAGCCGAAAAGGTCACAAGGAAAAAGCATCTTGTCTTCCCGTAAGTATGTAAGCATGGTCTCTGGCCAGTGAACCCAGGGGGCATGGATAAATTCTAAAGTCTTATTCCCCAAGGACAAAGTCTCACCATCGCTTACAGTGATGAACCTATCCTCTGCAATAAGTAGTAGATCCATAAGCATGCCCTTGCCTTTGGGTGTTGTCACTACTTTAGCATTGGAATATACCTCTAGAATCCGAGGAATTGTGCCAGAGTGATCTTGCTCTGCGTGATTGGCAATAACATAGTCTATATTCTCAACCCCAAGTTGACTCAGATGATTCATCAGCACACCATCCATGGTTGGGTCTACCGTATCAATAAGCGCCATCTTCTCGCTACCCTTAATGAGATATGAATTGTAACTCGTGCCATCAGGAAGCGGTATGAGTGCATCAAATAACCTTCGGTCCCAGTCAATTGCTCTAACCGAGTAGATTTTAGGTCTTATTTCTCTTGCTTTCATTTACTCCTCCTTCAATATTCTAAAAGTCTTTTTCCTTCTTCAATCTCTTTTATCTTCGTGATATCCTGGGTAGCTTCCAATGCGCCCAGGTACCTTCCTCTCCCCGAGATTTATCCAAAATTCCGCTGAATCTCTTTTGCCACTTTACATCACTCCTCTACTTTCTCAAATTTATCCTTGCTCGCCCCGCAGACGGGACACACCCAGTCATCGGGTATTTGTTCAAAGGGGGTTCCTGGTTTTATGCCGCCATCGGGGTCACCCAATTCGGGATCGTAGATATAACCACAAACAGTGCACTTGTATTTCGCCATTTTTGGTGCTACTGCTTTTCTCTCCTCAATATAGCTGGGAGCTGTCTTAGGAGTGGTGCCTCTTTTCACCTGATGATAATAAGCATAAGTCATAGGCTCGCCTTCTTTCATAACATCCGCCTCCGCAAGCTCTCCCACAAAGATAGTGTGAGTTCCGACATCTACTTGATTAACTACCTTGGCTTCAAGATAAGCCAAGGTATGGTCAAGTACTATGGGAGCCCCGGTTTCACCAAGCCGATAATTGACATCTTTGAGTTTGTCTACTTCCCTGCCTGATTTGAAACCAAAATGACCGATGAAACTTAAAGGTGCATCCCGGGAAAGAATTGAAACGGTAAATACTTTACTTCCGGCAATAAACTCGTGAGTTAAATTTTCCTTGTTGATGCTCACAGCAACAACAGGTGGCTCAGATGTAATTTGGAAGACCGTGTTGGCAATCTGACAATTGAGCTTGCCTTCCATTCTAGAACCCACAACATACAAACCGTAACCCAATTTAAAAAGAGCTTTGAGATTCATTGTTCACCTCCTACTTTTACTTCTTCTAAGCTCATTCGCTGTGTTTCACCTCCATAGCCCTATCTGCATGATTTCCCTTTCGCTGGCTTCAACAGCTCGTTGCAATTCGGCGCTGAGCATTGGTGGTAATCCTTCAATATGCTATCTGGATGCACAAGCTGCTGACCAAGATGGAAGGCATCTTGCAAAGCCATAGGATGCTCCTTAATTTGAGCTTTGCCATCAATTCCTTTAATTAACAAGTCACCGGCATATTTCACACCAATGGCATCAAAGAAGTATTTTACCGTGAGCACTGCGCCATCAAAGAGTTTTTCACCTCGGGTAGCGCCCACTGAGATAAAGACTCCTCTCCTTATTCGGCTGTCCTCTTTCCCTATACCCAGCACATGTCTTCCCACCCAAAGCGCTTGGCATCTATCCACTACCGCCTTT
Organism: Dehalococcoidia bacterium; assembly: GCA_023129815.1. Lineage (GTDB taxonomy): Bacteria > Chloroflexota > Dehalococcoidia > GIF9 > AB-539-J10 > 20-14-all-45-10. The sequence continues at coordinate 4,412 of JAGMBH010000045.1, read as the reverse complement.
GCCTGGCTGGTAATGCCATAGAAGAATATAGGCGAAGCAAAAACAATATGGTCTGCTTCCAGAAGCTTCTCGTAGAGCCATTGCATATCATCCTTAATGGCACAGTGGCCGTCTTCGAGACAAGCATATATTTCCCGGCATGGTGAGATTTTGAGTCCCGAAACTGCTACCTTTTCCACCTCTGCTCCCACCTCCGTGGCACCTTCGAGTGCCTTGTCAAGAAGAGTCTCAGTGTTGCTTTGCCTTCTGGGGCTACCCATGATACCTAATACTTTCATGTTACGCTCCTTACTAGAGATGGGAGAATTATTGTTGCCTCTCCCGCTTCCCAACCGCTCTAATGTTTATTTTACACTAAATTGTCAAACACTTTTGGGGGAGAAATCAAACTGCCACCAAAGGTAGCTTATGCATCGACACTCTACCTTATAGGCCATGCTTATCTCTCAGTATCTGTGAGAGCTTTGGCAAGAAGGCAAACGCTTTCTCAACAAGCCTTTCCTCAATGCTAGAAACTTGCCGATTCTTCAACACCTCAGCGCCTGCGCTAACTTGACCGGTGTCTTTAAGACAGCATCTGGCTGGCGCCACCAATGCCTGCTCTGCAACCTGGTTCAAGGACAAACCTGTATTTTGTGCGATTACCTCCCAGTAATCTGAGAGAATCGCAGCCAGTGTTTCTGGTATCTGTGTTGCCAGATACGAAATTAGCGAATCACCGAGGTTACAGAAGCAATGCTGGTGAGCACGGCACCGGTGAGATAGGCATATTCTAGCCCGGTTTCATTCGCCCATAATCTGGAGCACCATCTTACGCGACCTTGGGCGATTATCAAAGTCGAGGAAAACTATCTGCTGCCAGGTGCCCAAGGTCAATCTTTTGTCTATAAAGGGTATAGTCAATGAGGCGCCGAGCATAGAAGCACGCACATGGGAATGACCATTTCCATCTCCCCAAGTTTTGTTGTGCGCATAGGGGATATTTTGAGGTATTACTCTATCCCACATGCCTTTAAAATCAGAAAGAAGCCTTGGTTCATATTCGATAGTTGTTATCCCGGCTGTTGAGCCACTTACGAACAGAGTTACTGTGCCGCTGTTAACCCCTGATTCCTCTACCTTCCTTGCTACTTGAGAGGTTATATCGAGGATGTCGCAATTTCCCTTTGTTTGCAATATGATATCTTTAGTAACTACGGCCATATTCCTACCTCCTTCCAAAGAGATTGCTTCGCTTTAAGATTCTTCGCTTAAAATGACAAGGAAAAGCTCGCAACGACAGGGTGAGTCGTCATATACTTACCTCCTCCCATAGAATATCGTCTAATTCAAATACTGGCCCATCGTGACACACCTTCTTTAGTCCTTTCCTTGTATTTATGGTACAGCCATAGCAAGCTCCAATACCACATCCCATTCGCACTTCAAGAGAAACTTGACACATCCTCACTTTGAGATTACTTCGCTTCGCTCGCAATGACATATTCGCCATCGTCTTATACATATCTATTGGCCCACAAGCATATACTTGCTCAGCCCAACCCAGGAAATCAGGTAGTATATCGGTTACCATGCCTTTTTTGCCTATACTGCCGTCCTCGGTAACGGGAATAAATCGAACAGAGTCAGGCAAAGACAGGAGATTGCTTCGCTTTTCGCCCTCTCCTTTTCCCTCTCCCTTCGAGGGAGAGGGATTAAGAGTGAGGGGCAATGACGAAAAGGGGTAGAGTTCCTTAGCCGTGCTTGCTCCATAAATTAGCGTTATTGCGTGCTGCGGTGAAGCACTTCGCGCTAAAAAAACGAGTGGGGCAATACCAATGCCTCCAGCCACTAATAATAGGTTCCTCGAACTTGGTCCGACGCTAAATCCGTTACCCAAAAGCCCGAGAATATCTACTTTATCACCTCTTTGGTGTTGCGACAGCCAAAGAGTGCCTTTACCCACTACCTTAAAAAGAATAGCAACTTGAGATTGCTTCGCTTCGCTCGCAATGACAACTTGGTGTATGCTGAAAGGGCGACGTAGTGCAAGACCCTCACAGCGCACTGTAATGAACTGCCCTGGCTGAGCTATGGCAGCTATATCGGGCGCTTCAAGCCACATAAGGTGTATGCCAGGGGAGATCTCCACATTAGAAGTTATAGCGCACAGGGATTGTTTCACACTAAATCCTAAACAAATTCTAATTTCTAAATTCCAAATTCAAACCGTTTTGGTCATTTGAATTTTGGTTATTTGATATTGTTTGGAGCTTAGGATTTCGTGCTTAGGATTTATCATATACTTTGCCTTGTCATTTTGCATTTTTACTTCTGCTCTTTAGATACTCCTTAAGCGGCTGAACATAGAAAATCTGACTGGTATTCGCCAGCGCTTCTATAACTACTCGGATGGTATCCAGAGAAGTAAAGCAAGGTATCCTCTTTTCTGCCGCGGCACGTCGGATGCTAAATCCATCCTTTAACGGGATACGCCCTCCAGTGACAGTATTGACCACTCCACTTACACAATTATCCCGAATAACATCAATAACATTGGGATGTCCTTCACTCAGCTTTTTAGTTACCATTCTCACCGGAAATCCTGCAGAGTCAATCATGGCCGCCGTGCCTTCCGTGGCATAGAGACCATAGTGAAGGGAATGTAACTTTTTAATAAGTGGTACAGACTCAGCTTTATCTCTATCTGCGATGCTAAGCAGCAAACTGCCCTTTTGAGGCAACATCAAGTCAGCGGCTAAAAGTGCCTTGGCTAGAGCAGCCTCAAAACTATAATCAATGCCCATTACTTCACCGGTAGATTTCATCTCAGGACCAAGGTAGTTATCCACCCCAATCAGCTTAGACATAGAGAAAACAGGAGCTTTTATGCCAACTAACTTTTGCCTCTTCCATAATCCACCTTTATAACCTTGCTCTTTAAGGCTAATACCAGCCATCACTTTGGTAGCAATTCGCACTAAGGGCACACCAGTCACCTTGGAAATAAAAGGAACAGTTCTACTAGCTCGGGGATTTACCTCAAGCACATATATAAATGAAGATCCATTCTCCCTCATGATTACCATTTGTATATTCAGCAAGCCTTTAACTTGAAGAGCTAACCCAATTCTAGTGGCATAATCCACTATGGTATTCACTTCGTCCACGGTCAAATTCACCCCTGGATAGACAGCTATAGAATCACCACTGTGCACGCCAGCCCTTTCAATATGCTCCATTACGCCCGGGATAAGCACCCCCTCTCCGTCACCCACGGCGTCCACCTCAACCTCCTTACCTTGCAGATATTTATCAATGAGCACCTTATGTTGGCTATCTAGCTCTAAAGCCAATGACAGGTGGCGAATTAACTCAGCCTCGTTGTAGACGATTTCCATAGCTCTGCCACCAAGGACATAGCTAGGACGGACAAGCAGCGGATAACCCAAAGATTTAGCTACACTCAATGCCTCTTCGATGGATGACACACCAGCCCCTGGTGGCTGAAGAATGCCTAACCTGTCTAGGAAATCCTCGAAGCGATGACGGTCCTCAGCTATATCTATGGCTTCAGCACCCGATCCAAGTATTGGCATGTTACTCCGAGCCAGCGGCTCAACCATGTTGATGGCTGTTTGCCCACCAAATTGAACAATGGAGGGGGAAGATTGCTTCGCTTGGCTCGCAATACCTTCATTTTCAAGTATATCTCGAATGCTCTCTTCATCTAAGGCTTCGAAGTAAAGGCGATCGCTGGTATCGAAATCAGTGGAAACTGTTTCCGGATTAGAATTAACCAGGATGCTCTTTATGCCTGCCTCCTGAAGTGCCCAAGCTGAGTGGACACAGCAATAGTCAAACTCGATCCCTTGCCCAATGCGTATAGGACCACTGCCGATGACCACGGCTTTTCTGCCTTCTAAAGGCTCAGCTTCATTCTCCTTCTCATAAGTGCTATAGAAATAGGGAGTTTCCGCCTCAAATTCAGCAGCGCAGGTATCCACCATCTTATATACCGGACAAATGTGCCACTGATGGCGAATTTGTCTTAGCTGCTCCGGCAATCTATCAGCTAAAGTGCCAATCTGCTCATCAGACAAACCAAGCCGCTTTGCCTGCCATAAAAGCTCTGGCTTCAATGGCTCAGAGAGAAGTCGTCTCTCCATGTCAACGATATTCTGAAGCTTGTAGATAAACCAAGGGTCTATTCCAGTATGTCGAGAGAGTTCCTCAGGTGTAGCTCCCCTTCTCAGCGCCGCCGTAATCGCCCATACTCTTAAGTCATTAGGGTGAAGTGGGTAGGAATCAACCTCACCTTTGCTCCATCTTGAATCCTCCCAGAGGAGGGTGCGCTTGCCAAATTCCAAAGAGCGGACCGCCTTTTGCAAGGCAGCTTCAAAACACCTATCAATAGCCATTACCTCACCAGT
>JAGMBH010000044.1 GCA_023129815.1 Dehalococcoidia bacterium | reverse complement strand
ATGCTGTCCCCAGTATGCACCCCCATAGGGTCAACATTTTCCATGCTGCAGACAGCAATGCAATTGTCAGCAGCATCCCGCATGACCTCGAATTCAATTTCCTTCCAGCCCAAAACACACTGCTCTACCAAGACTTCGTGGCTCATGCTATTGTCCAAGCCGTTGGCAACCACAGATTCAAGTTCCTCCATAGTATGGGCGATACCACCCCCAGTGCCACCTAAGGTATAAGAAGGCCGGATAATCAGAGGCAAACCAATGGACTTTGCCAGTTCTTTAGCTTCTTCTACTGACTTAACTGTGGCACTGGTAGGCACAGGCTCACCAATATCGATAAGAAGCTTCTTAAATAAAGACCTTTCCTCAGCTTTCTTTATCGTTTCTATAGGTGTGCCCAGAGACTTCACACTATATTTATCAAGTATCCCAGCATTTGCCAGCTCCACTGCCAGGTTGAGCCCCGTCTGCCCGCCTAGGGTAGGCAGTAAGCCATCAGGGCGTTCCCTTTCAATCACACGGGCCAGAACATCCACAGTAAGCGGCTCAATATAGACGATGTCAGCAATGCCCTCGTCGGTCATGATAGTCGCTGGGTTTGAATTCACCAAGACCGTGGTAACACCCTCTTCACGTAAAGCCCGGCAGGCCTGAGTTCCGGAGTAATCGAACTCCGCCGCCTGCCCGATTATTATGGGGCCCGAGCCAATGACTAAGACTTTAGATGGTTTAGACATTTTGCCTCTTCTTAACCAAATATATTATTATTGCTGCTGACATAGCTAGCACAAATTCAGCATCATCAATTGTAACTTTTGATGTTCCGACTAATCCGTGAGCTACTCCTGGTTGACTTCCCCTATACGCATAAACCTTTTGGATAGCTTCATCTAATGGTCTTGGAATAAGCCCATCCCTAGCCATATCTTTGATAATGTCGCTGAGCATAGCCTTTCCATCCTTAACTATAATTCTACCGACAGATTCAATCGCAGCGACAGCGTCCTTTACACAATTTTCAGCATCAGGATTCGGACGAATATTGAGTGCTTTGAGAGCCTTCTCAAAATGTTTGTCAGCTCCTTTGAATTCAGTCTCCTTGAGCAAATATCTTGCTTCATTAACTCGGGCGTCAATAAACGCAGCACCAATTTTTTCAACTTTGCCATCTTTAAGTTCAAATCCCAGATGCTCTTCTCTGAACAAAGTGTTAATCTCCTCAGAGAGACTGTCTCTTTCACACTCGTATTCCAAACCTTGCCACAAGACTTCACACATATCATAGAATTGCAACCACTGACAATTCATAATCAGCTTCTCTATAGCTTCAGAGGCTAAGTAATCCCAAGATAAGTAGCTCTCAGCTATATCCCTATCGAGTGGGATGCGCAATGCTATACAAAGAGCTTTGTACAGATCATAATACTTCTTAAAAAACTGCCTTACTATGTGGTAAAGGCCCACTCTGGCTCGCTCGGATACATCTCCGTACATTAGCCCTTCTGGCGTTGGTCTTAAACTATATCGCTTAGAAAACAAATCAGGAAACATCTTTCACCTCCTCACCATCTCCAGAAATCTCTCAAATAGATACATATTATCCTGGGGGCCAGGGGAAGCCTCGGGATGGTATTGAATAGACAGGATAGGCAAATCCCGATGGCGAAGACCTTCCACCGTGCCATCGTTTAGATTTACATGGCTGACCTCAAGTCCTCCTTTTAAACTATCGGCGTCTATGGCATAGCCATGATTCTGAGCAGTTATATAGACCTTGCCAGTGGCCAAATCTCGGACGGGATAACTGCCCCGGTGCCCAAACTTGAGCTTGAAACTTTTGGCACCAAAGGCTTGTCCAACTAGGTTATGCCCAAGGCCGATGCCCATAATCGGCTTTTTACCTACAAGCTTTTTCACCGTCTCCGTTATATCATCAAGAAGAGCAGAGTCGCCAGGGCCGGGGGAAAGAACAATGCCATCGGGCTTCAATTCCATGATATCCTCAGCCGAAGTATTGCAAGGAACAACTGCCACCTGGCAGCCCAACTGGCTCAATATCCGCAACATGTTGTACTTTAAGCCACAGTCGATAACAGCGATATGAGATTGCTTCGTCGCTGATGCTCCTCGCAATGACAGGGAAGGCAAGCTTGCAATGACAGGCATATTGGATTGCCAGTTATATAGCTTCTCCGTAGTAACTTGGTGAACAAAATCAATAGAGTCATACTTAGGGAAGCTCTTAAGCTCCTCTAACGCCTCCCCTGCCGTCATTTCCGATGTAATAATTCCCATCATTACTCCGACTGTCCGTACGTGGCGGGTTAAAGCACGGGTATCTATGCCACTGATGCCAGGTATGTCATTAGCCAACAGGAATTCATGTAAGGTGGCGGTGCTCTGCCAATGGCTTGGTTGGAGGCAATATTCTCGAACGGCTAAACCCCTCACTTGAATTTGCTTCGATTCAAAATCCTTTTCATTGATACCATAATTGCCAATCAAAGGATAAGTAGGCACCAAAATCTGACCGGCAAATGATGGGTCGGTAAGCATTTCCTGATAGCCAGTCATGCTGGTGTCGAAAACCACCTCACCATAGGTAGTAGCTTCAGCACCAAAGGAATAACCTTCGTAAACTGCGCCATCCTCAAGAATTAAAATCGCTTTCTTAGCCATGAGATTGCTTCGCTTCGCTCGCAATGACAAAAGGAGGCCGGCAATGACACTTCAGGGAGTCGTCCATATAGACTATCTTGCCATTGACTATAGTCGCCATCACTTTGCCCTTAAATCTACAGCCATCGAAGGGGGTATTCCTGCCTTTAGAGACAAATTTGCGACTGTCCACCACCCACTCTCGGTCAGGGTCAAATAAGGTGATACTGGCTGGAGCGCCTATCTTCAAGATGCCTAATTTGTCATCCTTACCTATTATCTTCGCTGGTTCGGCAGTAAGCTTAGAAATCAATGTAGTCAAGCTTATTTCTCCTCTATGCACCAAGCCCATGAGGCAGCCAAAGGCAGTTTCAAACCCGCTAATGCCAAAGGCAGCTAAATCTAGTTCACATTTTTTGTCCGCCAAGGTATGGGGAGCATGGTCAGTAGCAATAGCATCAATTACTCCGTCCTTGAGTCCTTTAACTAAACACTTTATGTCATCTTCAGTCCGCAAGGGGGGATTTACTTTAGCGTTGGTATCGTAGACTAAGGAATTGAGATTGCTTTGCTCCACCCTCACCCTTCCCTCTCCTTTCAAGGGAGAGGGTTTAGATGAGGCCCTGCCCATAATTCTTTCTTCGGTTAGTGTTAGGTGGTGAGGAGTGACTTCAGCAGTGACCGAAATTCCCTTCTCCTTGGCATGGCGTATAAGCTCCACTGAGCCGCAAGTGCTTATATGAGCAATATGAACCCTAGCTCCAATTAACTTTGCCAAAGCGAGGTCACGAGCTACCATGCTTTCCTCAGCGGCCGCTGGAATTCCCTTTAATCCTAACCTGGCAGATACCCAACCTTCATTCATTATTCCACCATGGCTCAAGGCCTTGTCTTCACAATGGTCGATAA
>JAGMBH010000043.1 GCA_023129815.1 Dehalococcoidia bacterium | reverse complement strand
AATGGCACCTGTGAATAAAGCATTTCAGCCACACCCCCACCTACCATAGTAGAATTAACCTCCATTATTCTTATACCCTTAAGCTTTCGAGCAAGTTTTTCTAGTTTTTCTATCTTTTCCTCGCCCACTATCGGGATATAGTCCTGCAGAGGGGATACAGAAAAAGGCTGGATCCCCCTTCTGCGGCTATATACAGTCCCATCCTCTAAAGGTAATTTCCTCCTCTCTTCCTCAACAAAGTTCTTTATCTTGCTTTTCATATTAGCTGCCTCCTTCTGAACCACAAGTGAGAATCTGAGATTCTCCATTAGCATATAATAACATAGCAGTCAGCAGTTAGTTGATAACTAATAACTGAAGGCTGATAGCTACTAAGATGACCGCGCTATCAGGTTAAGGCATTGCCCAGTTAAAACTCATCAGGGATGATGCTATTACCGGCTATCATATTCTTCAGCGGCGAATTCCCCACAGCGCCACAACTTATAGTGATGACGACCACAACCAAGGCACCTCCAACAAATGGTGCCATCTTCAAGAACCTCATCCACCGCTAATACACTAAATTGGCAATGAGGGCAGCTCAGTCGCTGGGGCATAACCACTATCGGCTTTCTCTCATATCCTTGTGCTAAATCCATCCCTACTTGATTCCCGCCCCAAGGATAACTACTCTGGAACCTCTCTTACAAATAGAAGAGGATACACTATATCACTGGTGCAGCATGGAACCCAAACTGCCAGAAATAGAAACAGGAAAATAAAAGGGAGCAAAGGAATCCAGCTAGCTATTCCAAATGCTGTAAAGTAGAACAACGATGCCCAGGTACTTAACAGTACGTGCCCAAAATGCGGGATCCTGCTTACTTGTTTCCAATACCCGATGGCAATGCCAATAAGTGCGGCAGAATTTACCACCTTCCACTTTTCAATCCCGATAACGGGCATTTCTGCGGTTTCAATAAAGGGCACTTCGAATCCCATCGGAACGTGAAGTAAAGTCCCTCCTAGATAAGGAATTATGGCATCGCTTATCGTAGCTATACCAATCGACCCTGTCCAGCCAATTAAAATTGCCACCCAGATTTTGCCCCTCCCATATCTCATATACATCGCTGTAGTTGCCAGTGCGCTCAATACAACATGAATTGGATGTAAAGTGTAAAAAAGGGTGTGAGAAACCCCTGAGGAAATATTGCCCAAAACTATTATAACCATGATAACAATGCCTGTGGCCGCCCCTAAAGCAGTGAACGGAGCATGTTCCTTGAGTTCTTTTGCTATTCGCTTGAACATTTTTCCTCACTGTAGGGGAGGAGGCTTGTCCCCTACCTCACCAGAGGCCTTTCTATTCTCCAAAGCGCTTTCGATAGCATTCAGAACAGAGTCCAGAAGACTCGGAAAGATGGTATTCGGTATGGAAACCAAGATTCACGGCAGACTTACTTTCCTTCTTACATAATTCCTCATCAACGAACTCCCGAAGGACTCCACAGCAGCGGCAGACCATAAACCGATGACAACCTGCCTCGTTCCCCAAACCGCATTTCACGAATCCGCCGCTCGACAAAACCTTGTGAGCCAGATTGAGGCGGCAAAACAAATCAAGTATGCGGTAGATGGTAACGTGATTTAGATATTTACCTTGCTTACGTAGAGTGCTCTGTACGTCATAAGGCGAGACTGGTTTTTGTGCTCCCTCCAGAGCCTCAAGCACTTGCCTCCGAGGCTTGGTCACCTTATACCCCTGAGCCTGCAAAATCCGTATTGAATCCTGAACCACAGACGATATTATACAAGGACGCAATGCTAAACGCAACATTGTTGCAATTAGCCTTGCGCAATTTCAAAGGCCCAGTCTTAGTTGTTATAAGTGAACTGTAAATATGCTGTCGGGGTAGAGCAACGTCTACTGAAAGTTCCGAGAAAGGAAGTCGAAAAAAGATACAAATCCAAAAATTCTGGGGTGTTTATTATCAGCTACAAATATCCCTTAATCTTTAGCCATTCTAATCATAATATAGTCCTACCTAGTAGTTTGGACTGTCCTCTATATAGCCCTTGGTTTTTAACCATTCTAACCATGGCACCGTTCCTCCGGTTTCTCTCTGCCACTCATCAGCTATTTCTCTTACTAGCTCCGGTCCTTCTCCCACTTCACTCGTCCAAAATGTCCAAGACGCATACTGCCCATCTGGAGTAATCACTATACTTACAACAGATGTCCTAATTGGTTCATGGAGTAACCAAGCTCTATGAAGAGGACTCGACATCCAAGACTTCACCATGGCTGCTGGTAACTCGTCATCACTATAGCGATAATAACCCTTGCCTCCCCAACAATTCTCAGCATAAGAAGCACCAATTGGTGTGTGGAAAAGTTTTCCTTGATTCGCCATCTCCTGAGTATGTGCTTTGGATAACCTGTACAATTCAGCATCCCACTTAGCGGAAGGTACACCCGCACGATTTCTCCCTATGTTTATCAATTTAAAAGTTTCTTGTTCCAACTCCGATAGAGACTTCTTTGGTAGTTGTGGAGTTGGGGTAGGAGTAGGAACTGGCTTGACCGGTACCGGAGTCGGTTCAGCAGGCGTCGGAGTTGGGAATTGAGAAGGAGTCATAATACTTTGCCACGCTTGCCCAACAAAGCTAACTGTTCTGTCTTTATAGGAAGCCAGAGGCTCTATCCCGGCAAATGCACAGACCAAAGCAATTCCCAACAGCGAAAAAAAGACCAACTTGAAGCTATGCTTTCGCCGTCTATACCTGTAACTACGCAGAATTGAGGTAATCCAGACCAAAAGCCCAAGCTCCACTAGGAACACAATGGTATCTCTTTCAATTGTATCGGTTTGGTGCGAGAATAGGAGATAACCAGTCCGAGTTGCTAAGACTAGGCCACCGATTACTAGGAGACTCAGGAACAATTTGCGAACGCTGACTGGTATGCTGTTCCATGTCCGTCTGGGACTACTCCGAAATCTTCTTAATATATACAGAAGGGATGCCCTGTTCCATGGAAACTTTATTCCGGGATGTGTATGGCCAACAGGACATTTTTCCCTAGGCTTTCCTGCCCGGGCTTTGCGAAGCTCGTCGTATGTATATAGTCTCTTGCATTTGCGATTGGTGCACCTCCAAAGTAGCATAGTGGAGTCAAAACGCAGATTATGTCCACATTGTGGGCATTTGTTGTTCACTACATCTTGTGGAGTGTATTCCTGGCCGAGCCCATATTCTTTTGAGTATCTTGCTCTCTCTTTCTCAAAGGTAAACTTCTTTCCAAAACATTTGGCATTAGAGCATCTCCAAAAATTGGTATTTAGGTCAAAGTAAAGAGTAGGTAGCCCACAGTTAGGACACCGATCGTAAATATTATGGCCACATTGCCAGCAGGTGAGTTTTTCAGGATTAGGATTTAGCGCACCACACTGTACACACTTCTTGATGACGCCGTTATTTTCCGTCCACCTAACTAGATCTACGATTCTCCACCACCATTTTTCATCATCTAGAAACTTATCTCTTTCCTCCTCGGATAATTTCTCGCAGAAGAAACAGCTAGAATGTAATCGTCTAGGGGGGCAGAGAAACGGCTGAGTGAAAAATCTTCTGCACCAAGAACATTGCATTGATTGGAACGCCGTGAGTCTTACACGATGTCGCCCGGGGATTGCCGCTCTCTCAATCGTCTCGCTTAGGGGGAAGCCAAAAACATCAAATTGACAGCCACAGTGCCTGCATCTCCAATTGTTGCCGCTTACCTGTATTACCTCATGAGTCCAGCAAACTGGGCACTCGGCCGGACTACTGTCATAGGCAGCTCGCCCTGATGGATTAGAGAGAACTTGGTAGGCTTCGTTTATCTTTTTGAATTTGACTTCTGCTTCGCTGTCACCAGGGTTGCGGTCGGGATGATACTTCAGCGCAAGACGTCTAAATGCCTTCTTTATCTCTTCTTGAGTGGCGTTTTTGCTTACCTCAAGAATCTCATAGTATTTGTATCGCCTTGGAAAACGTTTCCCCGAATCTCCCACTTCCGTTCACTCTTCAACAAAGGTAATATCGCCACTGCCACATATTGGACAACAGAGGGGCAGCAGATACCCGCACTCAGAACACCTGGTGAATCTTACATTCATCTCATCATTCCACACTATAGTCATTCTGTTTACAGGATGATCCATAGGAACCCCTTCAAGTTGGCTGGAATATGGTTTGCCAATTTGAATGTACTCTTGTTAACATGTTTGGGACTCAAAGTATATTAAGCCGTAACCAGTATCAAAAACAATCAAGGCATGGGCCACACCGTTTCCGAAATGAACAGTAACATATCCACACCTTATTCCTCTAACTGTGGCAGCGTCAAAAACCACCTTAGCCAAATCAGTACATACATAGTGCGGGAGGTGATATTTTTGTGCCCGTGACCTGACTTCTGACAAGAACATCTTTGCGCTAAGCAAAAGCGGATTGCTAAATTCCATTTTCCCCTACTCTAATTACCTTCTTAATCCCCTCAATGAATTCAGGATATAAATTCGCAGCTTCCCGGATGAAATTTTTAATTTTGCTCTAGAGATTTTGCCCTTTCCCTTATTTGCCAAAAATCGTATACGAATTCCCAAAAATCAATCGCCTCGTAGCTTGTCTTGCACAAGAGTCTCAAATATAACTTCCTGTCTTTTATAACCAAAGGGAAACCAGAATTCATAACACTAAAAACAAGTGAAGGGCGGGCTCTATTCAAAACCAAAAAATCAACGTCAGTTTTCAAGATATCTACCAAATCAGACCAAATCTTGTTTTCATTGGGATAATCGCCTTCTTTTTCCAATTCCAAATATTCCTTAGGTTTGAAATAAACTCCGATATCCCAATCTGAACTATCCCGGGCTAAACTTTTTGCTTGGGAACCAAAAAGAAAAGCCATTAAGACCTCTGCCTCTCTTTCAAAATACTCTTGAAGGAGTTTAATCTTCCCTAAATCAGGTTGAGAAACATTAAATGCCTTTTCCATCTCCTCTCTGTATATCATTAGCCTTTGAACAAGCGCTTTCTAAAACCTCCCTCATGACAACGATCTCGATTTCCTTGACCTTCTTCAGAGATTCGTCATTGGTAACAAATGCCTGAGCACCTTTCAGAATCGAGGTAGCAAGCTGTATAGCATCTGGAGTCCTGAGTTTATATTTGGCTCTAATGGCTGAGGCTAAATCCGCCACCTCAGCATCAACCGGAATAACTTCAAGATGTGGGAAATTCTCTAGTATAAGCCTGTACTCGTCCGCCAGAAGTTCATTACCCTCCTCGTTAGGCTTTACCAGAATTTCAAGTCGGGTGATAACCGAGGTTTTGCCTTCTATCCTTCCATCCTCAATCATTTCAAAAAGGGCTCTGGTAAAGGGAAGATAATCCTTATTCTCCTCGAAATGATAGATAAAGGGCATTGTATCCAGACCCAAAATAGAATAGCGCTCCAAGAATGCACGGCACCTCTTCTCTATTTCTCCCACGCTTCCCTTTCCCTCTTCACATATTCAGTGGCCTCAATTCCTCCCCAAACCTCCTTCCCCAACCCCTGCATGTATTCGCTATATCTTCGTGGCCTGGGCTGCATGATAATCCGAGCATCTCGAACACCCACAATAAGCTCGTCTTCGATGTTAACCCCGAGTTGCTCTCTGACCTTCTTTGGGATAACTATTTGATATCTTTTACCTACTTTCACAATATTGTTCATACCTAACCCCCAGTTTTCATACAAAATACTATTGTATCATATTCTAGGCGCCACGCCATAATCTGTCAAGTGACTATGAGCGAAGCAATCTAGTCGGCGCGAGCATTCCCCGAGATTGCTTCGTCGCTCCGCTCCTCGCAATGACTCGGTGAAGTTATTTCCGCAAGATACTATGATACAAGGCAAAGTTTAACCTACTAGCTCCTCAAGCAGTATTAACGCTGCCTGCTTATCCAGGGGCTGGTTATTGTTGCCGCACTTGGGCGATTGAACACAAGATGGACAGCCATCCTGACAGGGACATTCCTTAATCAATTTCAAAGTAGCTTGCCAGAGCTCAGCTATGATCTCAAATCCCTTCTCAGCAATGCCAATGCCTCCGGGATAGGCATCATAGATAAAGATTTGCGCCTTGCCTGTGTCAGGATGAAAGGGAGTGGAAACACCGCCAATGTCATTTCTATCACATAGGGCAAATAAGGGAAGTATGCCAATAGCGGCATGCTCACAAGCATGTAAGCCACCATGAAAATCAAGCCCGGCACCAGCTATCCCATCAATCGCCTTTTGAGGCAAGTCAAACCACAAAGCCTTAGTGAAGAAGCTCTGAGGTGGTAAATCGAGCGGCTCCTCCCCAATGACCTCCTCAGTGAATTGCCTTTTCTTTTTAAAGCCGCTCACTGTAGTGGTGACATCAACATCCCCTAGATAGACCTTTACCCCATGGCAATCTTTCATCCTCACCTTGTTCCTCTCTTGTAAGGAAGAAGAGAACTCATTACATAGAGGGTAGGTGAGGGTGGCGACCCTAATGTCAGTGATTTCCTTAGCTTGCGTATAGTAACCCACAGAAGCCAGCATCGCCGCAGCAGTATGTCTAGCTAAATCAAGCTCGGTTATGAGATAAGATTCGCCTTGGTGAAGATAGATAGCACCGGGGTGTATTTGAGAGAAGGCAAAACTGGCTTCCACCGTCTCCAACAAGCAGCCTTGGGAGACATCAATAATGGCATATTGCCCTGATGTCGCCCTTATACTTACATCTTGAGCGGGATACGTCATAGCCGGGGATGGATACCACTTCTCCTGGCGTTTCCTTAACTTGCCCTTCTGGCCTAATTCAGCTAGTGCAGCGTCAACACCGGCACCAAAGAACTCCTTATCCTTATCATCCAGAGGTTTCTCCCAGGCAGCACAGAGAAGGTGAGGCTTTAAGATATAAGGGTTATCGGGATTGATTAAGGCATTATCAAAGTTCTTACCGAAAAAGAAATCTGGATTACGCATCAAGTATTGGTCAAGGGGATTATCCTGAGCGATAAGAAAGCTCAATGAGCTACCCGTGCTTCGCCCACTACGCCCTGCCTGCTGCCAGGCACTGGCGATGCTCCCAGGGTAGCCAGTAAGCACCGTGGAATCCAAATCACCAATATCTATGCCCAATTCCAAAGCAGTCGTGGCCACCAATCCAAGAAGCTCACCATCAAAGAACTGACGCTCAATTTGACGCCTGTCTTCAGGAAGATAGCCTGCTCGATAAGGGCTAATCCGTTTAGCCAGAGGAGGGGGTAATTGCTCCCGAGCATAAAGGTAAATAAGCTCAGTTATCTTACGAGTGCGGGCAAAAACGAGGCTATGTATATCGTTCTGGATTAGCTCAATAAGAAGGAAAGTAGCCTCGCTGTTAGGGCTGCGCCGCCTGCTCTTAGCCTCATCAATTATCGGCGGGTTCCAAAAGGCAAAATGCTTTTCACCATGTGGCGAACCATCCCTGACAACCGCCTCAAAGGGCAAGCCAATTAAATTTTGGGCATGCTCTTTGGGATTGGCAATAGTTGCCGAGCAACAAATAAATTGAGGATTAGAGCCATATAAGGCACAAAGCCTCCGTAACCTCCGTAGCACATTAGCCATATGCGAGCCAAAGACGCCTCGATAAACATGAGCCTCATCAATCACCACATACTTAAGCTGGCGCAACAATCTGGACCATAACTGATGGTTAGGTAAAACACCAAGATGGAGCATGTCTGGGTTGGTAAGCACTACCCTGGCTTGTTTCTTTATGTTAGCCCTTTCAGCCTGCGGCGTATCGCCATCAAAAGTAGCTACCGCCCTTTCAGAAAGAAGCTCAGGACATGCAATTTCTTTCAGGCTACGTAGCTGGTCTTGAGCTAGAGCTTTGGTGGGAAAAATATAAACAGCACAACTACCTTTGTCACCCAAAATTGCCTCAAGCGTTGCCAGGTGATAGCACAAAGTCTTGCCACTGGCACTGGGTGTGGCTACTATAACGTTCTTCCCGGCAAAAATAGCATTCAGTGCCTCCGCCTGATGGCTATAAAGAGCCGACAGGCCCAAAGATTCAAGGCGTGCCTTAAGAACAGGATGAAGAGGCTTATCTAGCTTGCCAAAGGCAGCATCCTGCGCCGGGATATGCTCAATGTGAACGATCTGCTGTCTATAGTTAGGTAAAGCGGCCAGGTAATGAAGAAAGGCAGCAACACCCATGGAACATTCAAAAGGCTGGGAAGACCTCTGTTTCCGAATTCAGCAATTCCAGTTGGGGGTAGTTCTCCAGAATAAACTTAACTACGCTGGCTAAAGTTTCATCAGCGTGTCTTCTGTGATTGTTAACGCAAGCTACGCCCAAGGTGGCTAGCTGCCATAAATTCTGATTATCAATTTCAGCTACAGAAACGTTATAGTTATTTTGTAGCCGTGTAATGATAGATTTAATTACCCGCCGCTTGCCCTTAAGGGACTGATTCTCAGGAAGGCGAAGCTCTATCCGGCATACACCGACGTTCATCCCGCTACCAATCAGGCTTGCTGTTCTTTAATCTTGGTATAACACTCACCGCAGTAGACTGGTCGCCCCTCTCTAGGCTCAAAGGGCACTTCGCATTCCTTACCACAATCGGCGCATATTGCCTTGTACATTACCCTTGGGCCGGATCTACCATACCTTCGCTTAGCTGTGCGACATTCCGGGCAACGACTAGGTTCATGTTGTAAACCCCGCGAGCGATAAAACTCCTGCTCACCTACAGTAAAAACGAAAGTCTTACCACAGTCCCGACAGGTCAAGGTCTTGTCCGCTGGAGCCACTGCACACCTCCTTTAGCTATGAATAATCTTCCCTTGTTTGGTTACAGTCTCCACCAGCTCAAGCCCTTTACTAAATAGTTACCTGAGACTATCAAGAGCAGCAACACTATATACAAGGTTTTACCCTGGCTACTATACACCGAAAAAATATTTTAATCAATTTCGGTCTGACAAACATCGAGGCAGAGCCCGCACACGTCACAAGAATCTATCTGGGCGATTGCTTCCTTTGCTTCCATGTTTCCACTATACTATCAAGTAGCTAATGCCCAAAGCGATAGAATGGCTTGATGATAAGTTGAGAATACTAGACCAGAGCAAGCTCCCTTGGGAGCAGGCTTTAGCTAACCTAGCCAATTACCAGGATGTGGCTCTGGCTATCAAGGAGATGAGAATTCGTGGGGCGCCAGCCATTGGAGTTGCTGCTGCTTATGGAATTGCCCTCGGGGCACAAGATATAAAAACGACTGATGCAGATAACTTTCGGAAACAATTAAATCAAGTTATGCAGACTTTGGCCACTACCAGGCCTACCGCCGTCAATCTTTTCCAAGCTATCAATAGGATGAGGAAGATAGCTGCCATAGGCGGCAATATCCCTGAAATAAAGGAGGCTCTTATAGCCAAGGCAAAGCAAATTCACCAAGAAGAAATAGAAGCAACTAAACGACTCAGCCAACTGGGAGCCGAACTTATCCAGGATGGCTTCGCCATCCTTACTCATTGTAATGCTGGCTCTTTAGCCACCGCTGGCTATGGCACTGCCCTGGGTGTAATCAAAGCTGCCAAAGAGCAAGGAAAACAGCTAAACATTATCGTCACAGAAACTCGCCCCCTTCTCCAGGGAGCCAGACTGACCACCTGGGAATTGAAGCAGGAAGGTATCCCGGTAACCTTGATTACTGATTCCATGGCTGGCTATTTTATGCACCAGAAGAAAATAGACTGCGTCATTGTCGGCGCCGACAGAATAGCCGCCAATGGCGATGTCGCCAATAAGATTGGCACCTATACCCTGGCCGTGTTAGCTAAAGAGAACGATATTCCATTTTACGTCGCTGCCCCAACCTCTACCATCGACCTCTCCCTATCTTCAGGAGCAGAAATTCCCATTGAAGAGCGAGACCCTGACGAGGTAACTCATATCCAGGGGATACGCATCGCCCCAGGGGAAATAGATGTTGCCAATCCCGCCTTTGATGTAACGCCCCATAATTATATAGCCGCCATCATCACCGAAAGGGGTATAATAAGGGAGCCTTATATAGAGCGGCTGAGGGAAATAGCCACTTAAAGTAGTCTCGAGGGTGTTTAAAAACGTAGAAAGAGAGCTAGTAAAGATAGCTGCTTAAAGTAATCTGAGGCCGTTTAAAAATGTAGTGCGAGGCTTTAGCCTCGTGCACGACCCTAAAGGGTCGTACTACGAAAATTTTGGGGGTGAAGATTACTAAAACTAAATGAGGCAAATCTAGTTTTGAATCTGGGGCAAAATTAAACGGCCCGACGATAGTGAGGAGGTAGTAAAATGCCTACATATGAGTTTTGGTGTCCCAAATGCGAGAAGGAGTTTGAGGTTAAAAGACCAATGGCTGATTTTGACAAGCCTGCTTCTTGCCCCGATTGCGGCACCAAGGGAGAAAAACTGATTTCCACCTTCGCCTCGAAAATTGGCTATACCATGCAGGTGCCGGCAAAGCCACCTTTCCGAAAGAAGGGCAGTGGCAGTTTTAAAACGTAGTGCGAGGCTTTAGCCCAGTGTAGTAGCGAAGATTACTACACGGGGTAGCCTCGTGCACGACCCTAAAGGGTCGCACTACTGGGGCAAAATTAAACGGCCGAAGGGCAGCTAAGGGGGTGACAGATATGGAGCTTTCTCCGCTGGCAAGGGAAAGACTGGCTAGGATAGGTGCTCTATCGCCAGAGGAAAAAGAGAGGATGCGGCGGTCAAGCGAACTTGACTCTTTGCTCTCGCAATACTTCAAAGGCGCTATAAGCTCCGAGGACCTATGGATAGAACTGAAATCCCTTAAGGAGCAGTGCAGTGAATCTATCGTAAAAGAGGCCCAGATCAAGCTGGTAGATACGCTTCGTTTGCAAATGAGTCAGGAGGATTTTGAGCAACGCCGCAGCGCTATTCTAGCTATAGAGACGATGAAACATGAAGGAAAATACTCTAGCTTAGAGCTAGTTCTGATTTCGATTGAAGCCCTCCGCCAAAAATATACCCAAGTAAAAGAGCAAACATACGAACAACTGAAAAACGCAGTAGAAAGGCAGCTCCAGGCAGTAGCCCGACAGGCGCTCAAACAAGGTTTAAAGGTCAATGTGGAAAGCTCCGTAGAGGCCAACATCAAAAACAGCCCTCAATGGAAGGAGTTCATCTCCGAGCACGAGAAGGCTTGTGGAGAAATGTATAACAGTTATATAACTAAGCTGCGCGAGCTTATATAGACCCACAAACCAAATTTGGAAGTCGGAGGATGAAGAAAAGATCGCCATTGGTATCTCAGGCAACCCCACAGACAAGGTTGCTATATAGCGGAGTAGCTACAATCTGTAATGAGCGCAACGAACTCCTCAGAGAAATAAACCGCACCGACAATGAAATAGACGAGCTAGTCTATGACCTATACGGGCTGACTGAGGAGGAGAGAAAGATAGTAGAAAGAGACTGAAAGCCGTTTGCTAAGATCAGATTTAAGGAGTATGACATGGGATGGATAAAGGGAGGTAGGCAATGTATAAAGAGCATCCTGTTTTTGAAAAACCAGAAAATGTAAATGCAAAAATATGGAGATACTTAGATTTCACCAAGTTTGTGAGCCTATTAGATAAATCAGCTTTATTCTTTACAAGAGCTGATAAATTACCTGACCCGTTTGAAGGTTCATATTCAAAAGCCAATGTAAAGCTGAGGCCTGATATGTATAAAGGCAAGATACCACCGAATGCATTGAAAGACCTTAGCCAATTTTATGAACTATTTAGAAAATTTACCGCCATTAATTGCTGGCACTTAAACGAATATGAATCTGCTGCTATGTGGAGATTGTACCTTAAAAGCAACGAAGGCATTGCTATACAATCAACTTTCAATTTATTAAAGAGTTCGTTAAAAGATGAAAATCACAATATTTTTATTGGCAAAGTAAAATACATTGATTTTGAAAGGGATCGGATGCCTGAAGGAAATACTTTGTATCCTTTTGTTCATAAAAGAAAGAGCTTTGAACATGAGCAAGAATTAAGAGCAGTAATCCAAGAATTTCGCTATAAAAAGAATGGTGAAATCGACTGGCACAAACTCCCATTTGATGATGGGATATGTGGTTCAGTAGATTTAAATGTATTGATTGATAGACTATACTTAGCGCCTACAAGCCCAAAATGGCTTCTTGAACTGGTTAGGTCAGTTACAAGGAGATACGAGCTAGATAAGGATGTTATTCAATCAAGTTTGGATGATAGGCCTGTATATTAGAATTAACGGAACGTATTTTAGCTTTTGTCAATTCTTATTAAGGAAAATTTAGTGCTACAGGCGAAAATTGGACAAGATCTTCGAAAACGACCGTAGCTCTATTCTCGACCCAGACTCCGCCAGCGCCTCCTCCACCACCTCTGGCAAGAGGTTACTAAATAACTCTCCAGTAATAATGCACCCTATAGTTCACTACTAGAACTGGACTTAGGAATCGCAATCCCTAATTCTACTAGCGAGCAGAGCTTCTTAAACCTTCCACCTCTGTATTTTTCGGTGGCTTCTACTATGCCTATTTCAGACCAACTTTTCCAGTAGTGTTGCACGGCCTTATAGCCCACGTTGGCCAATTTCGCTATATCTCTGCTGCTCCTGTCTCCGTCAGAATTCTCATAAACAAGTTTCTTTTCATCCGTATCTAGCTCTTCTAGCAGAATAGTCCTAAGTTGCATAGCATTAAATCTCGTCCATTTCAGAATCTCTTCAAGCAACTCAGTTGCTCTATCCTTTTCCACCATCACTGGGTCTCCTCTCCTTCCACTGGTCGTACTAATGTTTTGGTTTCGCTAGGAGCTTCAAGTTCTGGAATCTCAATCCCTAGAGCTTCTAAGGAAAATATGCGCCTATATCTCTCTCCGCCGCGTACTTTAATTGGCTCAACAATTCCAAGAGGAGCCCACCTCGCCCACCAATCGATTATGGTTGTATGGCTTTTTAAGCCTGCCAGGTTAGCTACCTCTCTGCTACCCCGCCCATCGCTAAAATGATATGCTCTTATCTTTTGCGGGTCGTTCTGTAAAGCATCCAATAAGACGGACTTTACATTGCGCATCCCATCGAACTTTACCCACTTCAGTATTTCTTCCAAGAGTTCTACTATCCTGTCTTGTTCTCCCTCTTTCCTGTTACTCAATCTTTTCACCCTCCCATATAATTTCTCTTGCCTCTTCTTTAGGAAGTCCGCTCATTACTCTATTGACCATTTTGAAAAGGAAATATGTCGTGAAGAAACGACACTGATAGAGTTTCAGGAATTCCTTTGCATGTGGAGTTAGTGGCTCACCCCTCTTTTCAGGCTCGGTTTCCCGAAAGTGGTTTACTATGAAGATGCCTTGTAGCTCCTCCTTTCTCTTGTCAAACTTTGCAATCTCTCTCTCAATCCACCCAGCAAGTTGTTGAACCTTCTTCTTATCCCCCGCTCTCGTCGTGCCCTCTACCTCCACCAACGCTTTAATATTTTCATAGCCAAAAGTAATGTCAGGATTGTCAGTGTCTTCCTTAAAGTGACGCATATTGACAAAGCCAAGCCAATCTAGTGTGAAAGCCACTGCTTCTTCAAGTGGAATATCAGTAGTGTAAAGAAGCTTTTCAAATTTTTCGTAAACGGCGACTTGCTCATCTAGTTCTTTGATTTTTAGCTCAATTCCCCCTTTCTCTTTGAATGAATACATAGCTACCCACTGTGGTTTACTTTGCATTCGCAAAACATCCTGCATCATATTATAGGGAAGGAGGATAGTTGGCAGCCTAGACCCACTAAAAACGGGGTATAACTGCTTCTGCGCTATCAGTTGATTACATATTCGGTGGCACTTAGCCTTGGGAATGCTTGACAATTTGGAGACATCAGTGATCTGAGGAAACTTGTGGGTTTCAAAGATGTATTCCCTTACTACTTCCATAACCTTCATGCAATCACTATTTCCCAGTTCGGCTTTAGCCACTTTTCCCTTCTCCTAAGAAGTCCTGTAATTTCGGCCCTTACCTATGCTATTTACTGCCCTCCTCGGATGGATCCAGACTCTATTTTGTTACTGGACATCTTGGGGATTTCTATATCGACATCGCTAAGTGAGCATATCTTCTTGAGCCTTCCCTTCCGAGTTCTACTTGGCTCAAGGATGCCTAATGTATACCACCTATTCCACCAATATTGCACAGTTGAAGCAGGTACACCTGAGTCTTTTGCTACTTGGCGGTAGCCTTTCTCCCCATCAGTGTTTTCAAATGCTAGTTTCTTCTCTCGAGTGTCTAGCTGTTGCTCAAAAACTTGCCTGAGCCTAGGCAAATTCTGAAACCTAGACCATTTTAAGATATCTTGTAACGTAACTTGAATTATATCTAGCTTTTCCGCCAAATTACCAAGGGTCGCCTCTTCTTTATTAGTCATTCCTGTCACCCCCTAATCTCTTTCGACACCTTTTTCAAATTTACTTAAAGAATTCTCCGTAATTTTTGCCTCCCTGTTTGCGCTTTATGTCGCTTATTATCTCATAATCTGTTCTTTTTTGCAAAATATTATAGGCACTAGTAGCCTTTGAATGAAAAAATTAAGGCGACATTTTCTGATCTGCAGAATTACAAGCAGCCTCGCTCCAGAAGAATGTTGTTAGCCCAGTTTTGGAGGTTGCACTTTGTAAACAAACCCTGGCAATGTGGGCGAAGCTAGGGATGGATTATAAAAAGATTAAATGTAACTGTGTATGGTGAAGAGGCATGCTACCAGGTTATATGGTATACTGCTTAAGTGGTAGCTATCGGAGGATAATGCATGAAGGAAATATTCCTGGAGATTCACTTGGAGCCCCTGCCCGAAGGTGGATTCTTGGCTACCAGTGAGGAGTTGCCTGGGCTAGTAGCTCAAGGGCGAACTGCCGCAGAAACTTTAGAGATCGCGCAGGATGTAGCTCGTAAGCTTATTGAGTCTTATTTAGAGCACGGTGACAAACTTCCACCTAAATTGGGAACTGCTGCGCCGGTAAGTCTCGAGACCCGCATCCCAGTAACCATATCTTGATGGGAAGACTGGTTGGCTTTAGCGCAGATGAAGTTATTCGTAAGCTAAGACGGGCAAGTCTCGTCTTTGACCGCCAGGCAAAAGGAAGTCATGAAATATGGTGGAGTCCCCAAACACGGCTTCGAACTACCATGCCTCATCATTGTGACAACTTACCTGAAGGAACACTACGAGCTGTCCTGCG
>JAGMBH010000042.1 GCA_023129815.1 Dehalococcoidia bacterium | reverse complement strand
ATAGTATAATGGAAGTGCTCGGGTTTCGGGATGGCAATGGAGCTTAGGGCTTGAGCATTGTGGTTATCGTGGGGGTGCCTGAGAACAAGGTTGTAGAGGTCACCCCCTATTTAACATAATAAAGAGGCCGTTTAAAAATGTAGTGCGAGGCTTTAGCCTCGTGCACGACTCTAAAGGGTCGCACTACGAGAATCCGGATGAGGCAAAATTAAACAGCCTAAACATAATAAAATGTAGGGGTATCATGATTTGAAAGGAGCGTTACATGTCTGAAAAAAGAATGCTGATAGTGGATGCTGAACTGGTGAAAAAGATAGATGCCAATCGTGGTGACCTGGGTCGTTCCGAGTTCATTGATTTTCTCATTGATAACCAATTGAAAGAGGAAAGCAAGAAACAGGACTTGGTAACCAGAGAAGAGTTTCGCCAGTTTCAGGAAGGAACGAAAGAGCTATTGCGTAATTTCCTGGAGTTCTTCATTAGCTATGGGCTGGAATTGGGCAAGCAGCCTAAGGATAAGGAATTCGAGCAGTTAAGCCAGAGGTTACAAGCCCTGGGCAGCTCCCAAAAAGACAAGAGCGGTTAAAAACCTCGCTATCTCCTCACATTTTCTCCTCAGTCACACTTTTCACAGCTTCAAATAGAACTATCTTCTAGAACATAATCACTTCCCAACCTAGCCTAAGGCCTGTCATAGTGTCTTCAAGCTAATAATTGAGGCTGTTCAAAAACGTAGTGCGAGGCTTTAGCCTCATGCCCGGTTAGCGATGCACGACCCTGAAGGGTCGCACTACGTTAGGAAAACAGATGCGTCTTAGAGGAATGAAATGAATAGCCTCAAATTTAGTAGGAGGTGCAACTATGACCAGGCCGATTGATTTATTGCGTCAGGGCAGAAAAGAGGAGCTATGGCAGATGTGCTGTGGCTTTATTGACCTCAGTTTAGAGCAGTTTATGGATATCCAGAAACGATTGCTGCTGGAGCAGATTGAGCTACTAAAGAATTGTGAGCTGGGGAGAAAGGTGATGCGAGGTGCTATGCCCACCACTGTGGAAGAATTCCGTGAGCAAGTGCCATTAACTACCTACGGCGATTACCTTCCCGAGCTTGCGGAGAAGAGGGAGGATGTATTGCCGGCCAAAGTTGCCAAGTGGGTAAGGACTTCAGGCAGGACTGGGGAATATCCTGTAAAATGGGTGCCTTTTTCTGAAAATTTCATCTGCGAATATGAGAAGATAGGTGGCGCCATCATGTTGTGTGCTAGCTGCGATAGGAGAGGTGATACCTCCGGGCTTAGAGAGCATCAGAAGGTACTATCCATCATGGGGCCTCCGGAATATGGGTCGGGCATGGGTCTATCCATAGCTCGTCAGGTGGTTAACTATGATTTGTTGCCTTCTAACGCTGAAGGAATGTCTTTTGAGGCAAGGTCAAGGGCCGGCCTCAAAGAGGCTATGTATCGAGGGCTCGATGGTCTGGGAGGATTACCATCTGTCCTGGCTACCATAGGAGAACAGTTCAAACAACACTCGGGAAAGAGAAATATTCGCCCGCTGCTGTCTCATCCCAAAGCGCTTTTCCGCGTCACCAAGGCACTAATCAAGAGCAAGTTGGCTCGCCGTGCTATGTTACCCAGAGACCTGTGGTCAATCAAGTGGATTGCTGGTGGCGGCACGGACAGCGCGGTCTTCAAGGAAAAATTAACGGAGTTATGGGGAAAACCGCTGCTCGAGCTATATTGTGGCACTGAAGGCGGCGTTTGTGCCATGCAGACCTGGGATTATGAGGGAATGACCTTTATCCCTAACCTGAACTTCTATGAGTTCATCCCCGAAAGAGAATGGTCCAAATGGCAATTGGACCATTCA
Source organism: Dehalococcoidia bacterium (assembly GCA_023129815.1). Taxonomy (GTDB): domain Bacteria; phylum Chloroflexota; class Dehalococcoidia; order GIF9; family AB-539-J10; genus 20-14-all-45-10. The sequence continues at coordinate 11,793 of JAGMBH010000042.1, read as the reverse complement.
TACCAGCCGAAAACGGTTTTGCTGGATGAGGTGAAAGCTGGTGAGAATTATGAGATACTCATCACCAACCTCCATGGTGGAATTCTGACCAGATATAGAGTTGGTGATATGGTCAGAATAACTTCGTTGCGAAATGAGAAACTTAACATTGATATTCCACAAATGGTATTTGAAAGACGAGCTGACGACCTTATTGAGATTCCTGGTTTTGGTCGGCTGACAGAGAAACTAATCTGGCAGGCAATTCAGAACACTGGAATTCCCTACGTAGACTGGACAGCACGCAAGGAAATGATTAATGATAGAGGGGCATTGCATCTTTCCCTTGAGCTCAAGGAGGGCTATATCGCCAGCGAGCAAGGCGTGGCAGCAGCAGTGTATGAGCAATTCAAGAAATTGGATACAGTATATGACTATAATTTTTACAAAACCATGGGCGACATGGAAGGTATGCTTGGCTTAAAACCAATACAAGTTACTTTGCTTCCCCAAGGCGCCTTTGCCAGTTATATCTCCCAGCGGCAGGCTGAAGGCGCCGATTTGGGTCATATAAAGCCACCTCATATAAATCCCTCTGACGAGATACTTTCTATGCTGGGATCTCCTAGAGTTGAAGTAGAAGTTGTGTCGGCAACTGAAGTAGCGCGAGCCGCAACTCGGTGAACTGAGTCTACTAGTGAGAGTCGCAGGGGCGGGGCTTTAGCCCTGTGTAGTAGCGAAGATTACTACACGGGGTAGCCTCGCCCTCTCCTTTTGTCATTGCGAGCGAAGCGTGGCAATCTCATAAATGTAGTATGACCCTTTAGGGTCGTGCATCGCTAGCGGGCACGAGGCTGAAGCCTCGCACTACAATGTTATCTGCAAATGTAGTGCCGAGGCTTGTCCTCGGCAATCATGGGGGCTCCTGTCCGCCCCTTATTTGGTGAGGAACATTTGGGGGACAAGCCCCTGCGCTACGAATCTTTTTGCATTACTTTAGTCTCCCTTGACAGCTTGCACATTTATATCAATAATAGCCTTGTAGAGTTGTTTATTTGTCACCCTGAACCGAAGCCCTGAGCACAGCGAAGGGACAATGAAGGGTCTCTAGACGCTGTGCTAAGCGGCGTGAGATTCTTCGCTACGCTCAGAGTGACAAGAGGCGAAGGGCTCAGAATGACAAACTGAAGGCGATGAATATTTATGCCTTAATCCCGCTAATCGCCACCATTGCCTATATTCCGCTACTTGTTATTCTGCTGGTTAATCGCCCCTGGCAGAAGAGACAACAGCTTTTCCTTCTATTCTTGATTTCTGCCATGCTCTGGAGTGCACTTGATGTCTTTAGCCGAAGCGGTTTCTTCATACAGAACCACCGCCTCACGGTTGGGGTTATCCTTAGCTTAGGCATGTGGTCGATAATACAATTCCACTACTTTCTATGTTCCTTTTATTCGACTCGACCATTCAAGATACCAGTCGGTTACCTTATCGCAATAGGCACTGTTGCCCTGGCTATACTGGGCTATATTCCACAAGGCATCGAAGTTACTATTAGTGGCATACACGTTCAGTATGGTAAGTGGTTTATTCTCATGATTGCTCTGGCCACCCCTCTGCTCATTAGAGACTTCTATTCTCTGCTGCGAAAGGTCAGAATTTCAGCTGACCCGCTAGAGCGCAACCAAGTTCTTTATTTGTTCCTCGGAGTGTTCACGCTAATTGCAATCGCCTCCATCTCCCTTGCCCCCTTTGGGGCGCAATATCCCTTAGCCCATGTTGGCAATCTTCTCTTGGCCTGCATCTTAACCTATACCGTTGTAGCCCACCGCCTGCTGGATGTCAGAGTTGTTCTCCGTGAGGCGCTGAGTTTCAGCGGCATGGCTGCCTTCCTTGTTGTTACCTTTTTTGTCTGGCTTCTCTTGCTCCTAAAAGCGTTTGGCTTAGAGCTAGGCTTTCCTATCATTATTATTGCCATGTTGGGCACACTCGCGGTAGCTGCCGTTTGTTGGTATCGAGTGCGTAGCAAAATTTTTGGGAGAATGGATCGAGTCTTCTACGGTGAGAGAATTGAGCCCCGGCACAGATTACATGACTTTATCGCCAAAATATACAGTATCCCCACCCTGGAACAGTTTGGCAGCCAACTTGTGTCCTTGCTTTCTCAATCGGTTGATTGCCAGAAAGCCTGCCTGCTTTTACCCCAAAGTGAAAGTGGAGATTTTGCTGCCCGATTTGGCTACCCTCCTGTGGAAGATAATCCTATGGCGAAGTTGAAGTTGAGGCATGATAGCCCTGTTGTAACTTGGCTGAAGCGAGAGGCTCAAGCGCTACCTGAAAGGAACCTCAGCATCCTCCCCGAATTTCAAGGTCTGTGGCAAGGGGAAAAAGAAGATATTCAATCGGCAAAAGTAGAAATATTCGTTCCTTTAATAAATAAGGGTGAGCTTGTGGCTATTTTGGCGGTGGGCAACAAGCGAAATGGGAAGTTTTATTGCGTTGAAGAGATTGATTTAATGGAGTCCATTGCCGGCCAGGTGGCAGCGGGCATGGAAAAAGAATATATCCATGAGCAATTGGAACAGCAAGACAGAGAATTAACCCTTGTCAATCGTTTAACCACGATTGTAACCTCAAGTATGAACATCAAGGAGATATTTGAAGGTTTTGCTCAGGAGCTAAAGAAGGTGGTTGATGTTGACTGGGGCACAATTGCTTTGATTGAAGGATTTGAGCTTCGTTTCTTAGCTCTAACTAGCACTATAGGTTCAGCGTGGCAAGCAGGGGAGAGGATACCGCTTTCGGGCACAGCTACTGAGTGGGTGGCCAGGGAGGAAAAACCATTATATGAAGCCAATTTGGAACGACACAAGAGATTCTGGACTGGAGAGCATCATCTGAGACGGGGAATTCGCTCTATTGTTTACCTGCCCTTGGTTGTCAGGGGTGAGGGTATCGGCAGCTTGACTGTGGCCAGTCGCCGAGTTGCTGCCTATAACCCCGGGCAAATACGACTTCTGGAGCATTTGGCTTTGCAGATTGCCACGCCTATTGAGAACTCCCAGCTTTATGCCAGAGCGGAGCAGAGGGCTCGGATTGATGAGCTCACCGGGCTATTTAACCGCCGCCATTTTGAAGAGCGGCTCAAAGAGGAGATTACCCGGCATTCCCGCTATGGTAATGTATTCTCCTTGTTTATGCTCGACCTCGATAACTTTAAGACCTACAACGATATATATGGACACCCTGCTGGCGATGAGCTTCTGGACCAAATAGGTAGTATCATCAGGAGCTCTATCAGAAATGCTGACCAGGCTTTCCGGTATGGTGGTGATGAATTTACCGTCATTTTGCCTCAGACGTCTGGCGAAGATGCTTACGTGGTAGCTGAAAGAGTTCGGGAGCAGCTCGCCAGCGAAATGAAAGCTAAGGAAGTTGCCATAACTTGCAGCATTGGTTTGGCTAGCTATCCTTCTGATGGAGTGATGTCCGGTGAGCTGGTTACCGCAAGTGATACTGCTCTTTATTATGCTAAGCACACCGGCGGCAATCGAACTTATCTCTCGGCTAAAATTTTATCTGAGCCACTAACCGAGGCAGGGGCTAACGCCAGAGGAGGCGGCTTAAGCGCTGTTTATGCCTTGGTCTCAGCAGTGGATGCCAAAGACCACTATACTTATGGTCATTCCAGGAAGGTTAACACTTATGCTGTGGCTTTGGCTGAGGCGATTGGCTTGTCACCTGATGAGGTATCTAGAGTAAGCACGGCTGCTTTGCTTCATGATATTGGTAAGATTGGTATTCCTGATAAGATACTGAGCAAGAAGGGAAAACTCGCTACTGGGGAATGGGAGGCAATTAAGTCTCATCCCAAATTGGGAGCCAACATTATTGGTAATGTGCCTAGTTTAGTTTCTTGTTTACCTGGCATTTTATATCACCATGAGAGGTGGGATGGCACTGGCTACCCTGAGGGGCTTAAAGGCGAGACCATTCCTTTGGATGCTCGTATTCTGGCTATAGCTGACGCTTTCACTGCCATGACTTCTGCTCGCCCTTATCGTGATGCCTTCTGTGATGACAAAGCGATAAAACAGCTTAGGCAGGGCGCCAGTAAGCAATTTGATCCCCATCTGGTGGAAGTTTTCATTGGCCTTGTCGAAGCTGGCTTTCCTGAGAAGGCGAAGGTGGGTCAAGACCCATCCAGTGAGCAACCAAATTTGTAGCCACCCAATAAACAAGCAAATTTGTAGCTGTGGGGCTTTAGCCCCACAAACCGAGGCTTCAGCCTCGGTCCTACGGTCATAAAACAGCATTGTAATTGTAGCCGTGGGGCTTTAGCCCCACAAGGCGAGGTGAAGATATTAAACCACCAAGGTTAAAGGGATTCCCTTATCAAGGTTATTATCGATATTTCATCACTATACGTTCACATAACTTAAAGCCTCATTTTAACCGTGGTAAGGTTGTCACAAAATCGGTTGAAATTCTGAAGGATTTGGCTCAACAAGAAAGTTTTTCCATTTGGGCCTATTGTTTTATGCCTGACCATGTTCATTTGCTTATAGAAGGCGAAAAGGCTGAGGCTGATATGAGGAGGTTTACCCACTTGCTCAAACAAAAAGCTGGTTATTGGTTTAAGGGTATCTATCATGACAAGTTGTGGCAGTCGGGCTATTATGAGCGTGTGCTGAGAGACGATGAAGCCACGCTGGTGGTAACCCGGTACATATTGGAAAATCCCGTTAGGAAAGGGCTGGTAGAACACTTCACAGATTATCCATATCTAGGCTCGTTGCAGCTAGACGATATTTCCCAGTTGGTAATGTAGTGTCCTAAAACAATGTGTGCCGTACAACGTAGCTGTGGGGCTTTAGCCCCACAAACCGAGGCTGAAGCCTCGGTCCTACGGTCATAAAACAGCATTGTGATTGTAGCTGTGGGTCTGTAGGCATGGGTCTTTAGACCCGCACAATACCCACAGGTCGAGGTTAAAGCCTCGCCCCTACGAGGTTACTAATTGATATCAAGCTTATTTCTTCACTAGGGTGCATATATTGCGGGAGAAGTTCTTTATGGGGAAGTGGTAGGATTTCTCGGGAGAGATGGTGATAATTTCAAAGCCAACTTGGGTGAGTAGTTTTTTTAACTCGCCATAGGAGAAGAGGTGATAATAACGGTAGACTGTTTTACCTCTTAGCCTCCAGGGAACTTCTTGCTCTTTGGATTTTAGCCAGAACCTTGGCTGTCCTCTATTCCATGCCGTCAAAAAAGCTTCACCTCCCGGTTTTAGCACCCGTTTTAATTCACAAAATGCCTTTTCTCTGTTGTTCTTGCCCTTGATGTGGTGATAGGCGGCCACTGCGATTGCCCAATCAAAGGTGTTGTCAGGGAAGGGCAGCGCAAGCATATCAGCTGCTATTAAGTTGACATAAAATTTGAATTTAAGTGAATATCGCTGCGCTTGCTTGAGCATTTGTGAAGAGAAATCTATCCCCCACAGTTCGAAGCCCTGTGTGAAAGGGAGGAAGTCGGGACCGTGGGCGCAGCCAACATTAAGCAATTCCCCCCTTTGCCACCTTTGGGCTATTTCTTCCAGCTCTTTCCTTAACCGGGGCCAGTGTCTTACCCGATACCAGCTTTCAGCTATTTGGTCGAATACTTCTCTATTTGTGGTCATAGAATAAGCTCTGCTAAACTTTAGCATATCATAGTGAAATGCTCATGACTGGTAGTCTCTTATTGTCATTCTGAATGGAGCGAAGCGGAATGAAGAATCTCTTAGACGCTATCCTGAGCCGAAGTCCTGAACTAAGTGAAGGAACTAGCCAAAGATTCTTCGCGGAGCCTGTCCTGAGCATTGCGAGATCCTTCGCGGAGTTTATACTGAGCGAAGCCGAAGTGCTCAGAATGACAAGCCCCTTCCCTGTCACCCTGAACGAAGTGAAGGGTCTCAGAGTAACATAGAGGTAGCATGAAGAAAATGTCTCGCACTATTTCCGGGGTAACGCCGGTGGCAGTTATGGCCAAGCCATTTCCTTGCCCCGGCAAATGCGTTTATTGCCCCAGCTCTCCTGGAGCACCAAAGAGCTATACCATAGAATCTCCGGCGGTTCTTCGCGCCAGGAAATGTAACTTTGAGCCTGGAAGGCAAGTGGAGTTCCGGCTCAAGACATTGGCTGATATGGGACATGCCCTAGACAAGATAGAGCTCATCATTATGGGAGGCACCTTTCTAGCTTACCCTTGTGAGTATCAATATCAATTTGTTAAGGATTGTTATGATGCTCTCAACGGTGTTCCTTCGCCTAACTTAGAGGAAGCCAAGAAAATGAATGAAACTGCCGAGCATCGCTGTGTGGGATTATGTATTGAAACCAGGCCTGATTGGTGTGGAGAGGTGGAGATAAAGAGTATGCTTGATTTTGGTACTACCAGGGTGGAGCTTGGGGTGCAGACGCTGGATGATGACATTCATCGTTTAACGAAGAGAGGGCATGGAGTAGCTGAGGTTATCTCTGCCACCAGGTTACTGAGAGATTATGGCTTTAAGGTCTACTATCATTGGATGCCTGGTTTGCCTGGCTCGACGCCGGAGCATGACCTGGAGCTATCACGGAAATTATTCGCTGATGAATATTTCCGACCCGATGGGCTCAAGCTTTACCCTACGCTGGTGATTGTAGGAAGTGAGCTAGAGGAATGGTATCGAGATAACAAATACCAGCCTTATGAGGATGGGGAGATGATAGATTTACTGGTGAATATCAAAACCCTGATTCCCAAATATGTCAGGATTCCCAGGCTGATGCGGGATATCCCCAGCAAATTTATCATTGCTGGCAGCAGAGACTTGGCGCTGCGGGGGAGCGTCAGGAAGCGGATGAACGAGTTGGGTCTTCATTGTCGGTGTATTCGCTGTCGAGAATATGGGCATAGGTTAAGGGATGGCCGGGTGATCGGCGAGCCTTGGCTATTCAGGATGGACTATGAAACTTACGGAGGGAAGGAAATTTTTCTTTCCTATGAGGATGCCAATGAGACCTTGTTTGGCTTATTAAGGCTGAGGACAAATAAAGGCGTCCAAAAACCTTACGTAGGAGTGTTGTCCCCGACCCTTGTGGTCTCCCGCAGTTCAGGAGGGGACAAGCCCCTCCCCTACAATTATGGTCTTCAGGCAGCTTCTAATACTCATTCGGCTTTGATCAGGGAGCTACATGTCTTTGGTTCTGAGGTCCCCTTGGGAGAAAAGCGAGAGCGGGCTGCTCAGCACAGGGGTTTAGGGGGAAAGTTGCTTCGAGAAGCAGAGAGAATTGCTCGGGAGGAATTCCTTGCCGGGAAGCTGAGTGTTTTGAGTGGCGTTGGCAGTAGAGATTACTTTTGCTCACTTGGCTATAGATTGGAAGGCGCTTATATGGTCAAAGAGCTTCAACCTTGAGCAATATAAACTAATCGTAGGGTCGGGGCTGAAGCCTCGACCTATGGGGCTAAAAGACCCCTAGCTACGTAATTAGGCGGAGGACAGGTCTAAAACCCCACAGCTACGATGTCATCTGGGTTTTCTTGGGTATTGACAACGAGATGCTATTAAGAGTATCCTTACTAAAAGAGGGTGTTTAAAAATGTAGTGTGAGGCTTTAGCCTCGTGCACGACCTAAAGGGTCGCACTACGAAAAACTTGGAGGTGAAGAGTATTAAAACTGGGTGAGGCAAATTTAGTTTGAATCTGAGGCAAAATTAAACGGCCTCTAAAAAGCAGGGAGGAGTGAGAAATGGAGAAGACTTGGAAACCGACAACGGCAGGAATTCTGAGCATTATTGCCGGAGCCATGCAAACGATTGGCGGCATAGTAGTCGCCGTAGTGGGAGGAACCATCACAAGGCTGCCAGCTATCCCAATGATGCCTCGGATTGTTGGTATTATTGCTATTCCCATAATTATACTAGGGATAGTAGCCATAGTAGGCGGTATTTATGCCCTGAAAAGAAAAGTTTGGGGGTTGGCGCTTGCCGGATGTATTTGCTCCCTCTTCGGCCCCTGGTTTCTAGGAGTACCAGCTATTATATTTGTGGCCATGGGGAAGGGCGAATTCGAATAAATCCCTCCATTAGCAGGTTATGTGAAGCAAGGCGGCGACCCTTTTCTTCTGCTCTATAAGTTCATTCAGCTGATTACAACTTCATGGGATGGTTGAACTATCAGTTTCAAATTCTTTTCCTTGGCCCAGTCCTCTACCTCAGGGGCTAAACTGGCTTTGCCGCTAGTGCCAGTGCCGATGATTACTGCCTCAGGACTATCCTCGGCCAGTTCTTCAATTTCTTCTTTTTTGATACCGTGGCTGCCAAACATTAAAAAGCCGCCCTTCCTTTTCTTTACCATGCCATTGGCGAAGATGAGGACATCTCGAGAATATTTTTTACCATCGATAACTATAGAGCCAAAGCTAAACTTATCTATCTTAGCCATAGAATTTACTCCCCTTTCCTCTGAGAAGCTCTTTAATTTTGCCTGTGGCCTTGTCATTTTGAGCCCTTCACTCCCCCTGTCATTGCGAGCGAAGCGAAGCAATCTCGCAGCGCTCAGGGTGACAGTTTAAACACTTTTCCTTTAACTTTCTTCTTGCCTTGCAGATTAGCCTTTTGTTTACTACCTTGCTTTATCGCCCTGCCATGTTTGAAGCGGTTTAAGTTCAAAAAACCCTTCATCATAACTCCCTCAAGCTATTTTACCTTTGCTAAGCATAAGTTAGCAAATAGACCTCCGGCTTCTAATTATGCTAATATTAGCAACTTAAATGAACCAAATTGGTTGGGGTCCCCTGAAAAATGGAATTTTTCCAGGGTGTATCAGAATAGTCTCCTTTGATGCCGAAGGAACGCTAGTGACGCCTGATTTCAGTCAGGCTGTTTGGCGTGAGGCTATACCAGCCATTTATGCCCAAAAGAAAGGCATTGAGCTTGTCCAGGCGAAGGAAATCGTGGCTATGGAGTATGATAGAATCGGTGACCAAAGGCTGGAGTGGTATGATATAAACTACTGGTTTAGGTATTTGCACTTAGGCGCTCCTGAACCAGTGATACAAAGTTGCCAGGATAAAGTATTCTATTATCCTGAGGTAACAGAAGTCCTTTCCTCTTTAGCTAATCAATATAAGTTAATCATTGCCTCAGGCACGCCATTGGAACTGTTGCATTATTTATTGCCGGATGTGGAACCTTATTTTACTCAGGTTTTTTCTTCAACCTCGCATTATAGGCAATTAAAGACCCCCGCTTTTTATCTCCAGATGTGCCAGGCGATGAATGTCAAGCCAAGTCAGGTTGTCCATGTAGGCGATAACTGGCAATTCGATTTTCTTAACCCCCAGCAGGTGGGTATAAACGCTTTCCATATTGATAGGGCCGGGGATGACCATCAGGAGTCTATTAGCAACTTAACTGAGCTAAAATCTTATTTATTACCCTAATATACTTGCCTAAAATTGGAGTATCGTTTATAATACCTTTCCAGAATTTAATTAAATGAAGACAGCGATGCTGCTAAGTTATCTGGGATTGCAGGAGCCTCTAACTACCTTCATATTTAGCTGGCCCATCGCATGATGGGCGTCTCTAATTAGTTCAATATAAAAATTCAACCATCTTTACAACTTACAGTACATTTTGTTAGTGTTTAAATTAGCCTCTTGTGCTAAGAGGAGATTATAAGGTAGAGATAATAAGGTGATTAACTAAACTGAAGGCAGATGCAATGGTAGAAGCGGCAAGGATAGAGGCGATAAAATAGCTATAGGAGATAACAGCACAATTGGTGGCAAGGTAAAAGCACCAGTGCATCTGGATGGGATTATTAAAAATCTCACTCTAGTAATTGATGGTAAAACTGTAATTAAGGATGGAAAGCATCTGATTTAGGAGGTATAAAATGGCAAGGAGGTTATTAGGGAAAACAGCGCTAGAGGATATAGTCTGGGGTTCAACAATTTTTGGTGCTGGCGGAGGTGGTTCTCCTCGTGATGGCTTAAATCTTGTTAAACAAATAGAAAATGAAATAGAAATGTTTAATATAGAAGACTTGCCAGATAGAGCCAATGCAGTGGTAGTAGCTGGGATAGGCTCCCCAAAAGTCATGATTGAAAAGGGCTTCGGTCCTGAGGCTGTATTTGCCTATGAAGCAATCAGGAATATGGCTGCAGTGGGAGGAATTAATCTAGCTTATTTGATGCCAGGTGAAATTGGTGGTCTTAATACCATGACACCACTTTATGTAGCATCACAAAAAGGCATCCCTGTTGTTGATGCTGATGGTAATGGACGTGCTGTTCCCGAGCTAAGCACCGGGCTTTATCCCATATACAGGATTCCTACTAGCCCGCTGGTGGTTGCCAATAAAGCCGGGGATGTTCTGGTGGCATACTTAAAAGACCCGCTTGATACTGCCTCAGCAGAGAAGATGGCTAGAACCGCGGCAGTCTCGTTCGGAATGTTAGCCGCATTTGCCACCTGGATAGTTGACATTGCCACTATAAGAAATTGCCTTGTGCCAAACTCTATTTCGAAATGTGAAGAAGTAGGCAAGGCGATAAGAAAAGCAAAAGCTAGCGGCAGGGACACTGTGAAAGAGGTTATAAGCATTACTGGGGGGAAAGAGATTTTTAGGGGCAATATCAAGAAAATTGAGACAAGAACAGCTGAAGGGTTTGACATTGGCCGGACAACTATCGAGGGTATTACAAATTACCAAGGCAAAATATTCATTATAGACTCAGTCAACGAGAATATGATTGCCTGGCAAGATGAAAAGCCGGTAATAATGGTTCCTGACTTGATAGCTATGCTGACAACCGCAGGAGAGCCTGTTACAAATGCAGATACCAAGGAAGGTATGGAAATAGCTATTTTGGGAATTTCTGCCCCGGAACCTTGGAGGAGAACCCCCGACGGATTTAATTGCTGGAAACATATATTGGTAAGGCTAGGCTACAAGGGTGATTATCTAACCTTGTTATAAAGGGGGTGAAGTATATCGAGGAAAAATTTATTTAATGCCAAGCTGAAGTTGAAAGGAGCTAAAGTGTAACTAATCAATGAACGAGTACACCCTCTTGACTTACTCTAGCGTTCATGTTAAAACCGAAACGGGCATATTTCTTGAAGGAGGGAAGTGATGAAGAGAATATTACACCAACAAGAAATAGAGGACATAATAAGAGGAGCAACACTACTCGGGGCGGGTGGAGGTGGATCTTCAAGAACAGGCTTACAACTTGTAGAAGAAATAAGAGAGGTTATTTTGGTTGAACCGGGCGACGTACCTGATGATAGTGCGGTGGCTGTTGTGGCTGGCATGGGCTCCCCTGTTGTCCTGCTTAAGGAAGGGTGGAAGGGAGAAGAGGTACCCGCACTGGAAAGATTGGCAGAGGTGACAGGCAAGAAAATAGACTACGTGGTTCCTGTAGAAACGGGCGGTTTTAATTCTGTGACTCCATTACATGCGGGGGCTGTTAAAGGTTTGCCGGTCGTAGACGGTGATGGTGCTGGAAGAGCGATACCAGAACTGGAAATGACCATGTTTTATATCCACGGCATTCCTGTTTCTCCAATTTCGCTGGCAGATTCAAAAGGGAATTCTGCCATTCTATACGTAACTGATGCCTACATGGGTGAAGAGCTGGGCAGGGCGGTAACCACAGTATTTGGTATGACTGCTGGGTTGGCCTGTCATCTAATGACGGGAAAACAACTTAAAGAGGTGGTGATACCAGGTGCACTGTCGCTAGCAGAGAAAGTGGGAAAAGGTATAAGAGAAGCAAA
>JAGMBH010000041.1 GCA_023129815.1 Dehalococcoidia bacterium | reverse complement strand
GAAGACATCATTGTGGACTACAAAAACGAGAATATGATGGCATGGAGAAAGGACAAGCCACTGGTAACAGTGCCTGACTCTATCTGTTGGTTGAGAACAGATGGAGAACCTCTTACAAATGCGGACGTAGCGGAAGGAATGGATGTAGCAGTAATAGGGAAAAAAGCCCACGAGAAGTGGAGGACGCCTGAAGGCTTCAAAGTATTTAAGCATGTCCTTGAAAGTATCGGATATAAAGGTGGGTATGTTCCGGTAGGGTAATGAGGAAAACTGCATGAAGTTCCCTCTTATATCTTGTTCTCTACCAGGGAGTTGAAGTACGAATTTGAGGTGAAAAGATAACAGGAGAGCAAGCAAACAGGAAATCAGCATGAAAATTAAGGTAATAGTGCCGGTAACGACAAAAGAATTTGTAGCACCCACTCGGGAAGAGGTAGAAAAGTTTGCCTCCAAAGGCACAGAAATTGATGTTGAAGCTATCGAATATGGGACGGCATCGATAGAATCGAGCTATGATGAAATGCTGGTTGCTCCCGGAATCATAAAGGTGGCAGAGAAGGCCCAGTCCGATGGTTTCGATGGGGTAATTACAGACTGTATGTGTGATCCTGCCCTGGATGCACTGAGAGAAAAACTTGATATCCCGGTGGTAGGGCCTGGCAGTATATCCATACTTTGTGCTGCGGATTTGGCACACAGATTCTCTATTGTAACCGTATTGGAGAACGCATTGACAGTTTTCGAAAATAAGGTTATGGAAATTGGATTGGGCAGCAAGCTGGCATCTGTAAGATTTATTAACATACCAGTTCTTGATCTAACGGATGTCAAAAAGCTGACAAGCGCTTTGGTTGACGAGTCAATAAAGGCAATAGCGGAGGATGGTGCGCATGCTATCGTCTTAGGGTGCACAGGGATGCTTGGGGTAGCAGATGATTTATCGGACGCCCTGAAGAAGAAAGGTTATGGAGTCCCGGTAATATATCCCGTGGCAGTCGCGGTAAAATATCTCGAGATGCTAATAGCCCTCGGTTTGAAGCAGAGCAAAAAAACATATATGCCTCCGCCGGATAAAGAAAGGAATATATTGGGGAGGTTATGATGATAGATTAAGAGGTAGATATAAAAAACATAATAGGTAGCTACTAAGATGGTGAAGGGACTGTCAGGGAAGGAAGGGAAAAACAAGAACTAATTGAAGAGGTGTTAACATGAGAAAGAATGAAGAAGTTTGGCCCTGGGAAGATAAGTATGGCGATTACGCGCTAGTGCCTGTACCAAAGAAAGAGACTAGGTCTCTTCTTACCATGTTTTATACCTATACAGGTGTGTTGTGTTGTATCGCTGCACTATGGGGAGGGTCAGTACTTGGTCTGCAGTTTTATCTCAAGGATGCGATATGGGTTGCGGTTGTGGGTTCGGCGGTACTGGCAGTTATAGGAGGGCTTACTGCTCCAATTGGTGGAATCTCTAGATGCTCCACATATGTAAACTTGAGACCCGCATTTGGAAATGTAGGCTCGCAAGTGTGGGGGACAATTGTTTCTGGTATACCTGCCCTTGGTTGGTTCACTGTACAGACGTGGCTGTTTGGCGTTATCATGAGCACCATTTTCCCCGAGGCACCATGGGCCACTGTGTTTTGGGCCTCAATATGGGGCGGCATATTAATGCTAATTACAGCCTACATCGGTTTTAGAGGTCTGGCATTTTTCAGTTATTTAGCGGTTCCTTTCTTTATGTTGCTCGCAGGCTTCGGAGTCATGATAGGTGTGCAACAGGGGGGCGGCTTCGCCGGACTTGCCAGTATCGCACCAGTAAGCCCAGTTCCCTTTGGTGTAGGTGTGACCGAAGTTGTCGGTATGTATGTTGTGGGAGCTATCATTACAGCCGATATCTGTCGGTTCGCGAAAAAGATTTGGCATGGTGCTGCAGCATGGACAATTCAACTTATGATTTTGCAGGTTTACATGCTTTCAGGGGCAGCCGCGATAACCTTGGTAACAGGTGAGGCGAATATTGCCGGGGCGTTGCTTGCTGCCGGAGCCGGTATCGGTGCATTCCTGATGGCGATTCTAGGGCAATGGTCAACCAATGACAACAATATATATAGCACCTCCCTAGCTATTAATCTATGGTTACCCATTCAAAGGAAGTACATCGTCCTCATTGCCGGGGCAATAGGCGTAGCGCTAGCGGCAGTGATCGCACGTGTTTGGGGGGCGGCTATGGACCCCTTCATGGCATTTTTGACGCTCCTCGGAACGTTCCTGCCTGCGGCGGGTGGAGTTTTGATCGCTGACTTTTGGTTGTACCGCTGGTACAAAGGAGTGCCTCTTAGAGAGAGATATCAGTTCCAGCCAGGCATGAAATTTGGTAAGGTAAACTGGATTGGATGGTTTTCAGCTATTGTGGCAACGGTGCTAGGTAAATGGGTTATACCTGAAAGTTGGGGAATAATGTGCCTTACTTGCTTGATACTTGGAGTGGTGCTTTACATTGTAATTGCCATCGCATGCGACAAAGCTGGCGCAAAGATGGATCTGGGAGAACACACAATAGACAAGACAGGAGCGTGATATAGAATGGAATTCAAAAGATATGTAAAAATTTCCAGTGGCATAATCCTGATTTTTCCCATTGTGCTTTTGGTATTGGCAGCCGTGGCATGGTCTCAAAACGTCTTTACCGGGATTGTCTATCTGGCGATAGGTATAATCCAGTTGGTAGGTATGGCATTGATATTCCCGCGCATTAGCAAGGAAGAAGATTTATGGGAGCTTGGCAATAAATGCGTACAGCATAACTGGATTGTGCTCTCATTGGGGCTTACTGGATGTGCTATGTTTTTGGCTCCTTTCTTCACTGAAGGTGTAGGGACAGCAGTTCCATACGTAGCGTTCGCGGTTTGTCTAGTTACACTTTTGTGGAGCATTTTCAACCTCTACAAGGCAGTAAGAGAGGCCAAAGCACGACTGATTGTGTAAACTCACCCTTTTCTTGGGCACATGGGGAATTTAATGAAAACCTTTGACGCCATAAAGGGGAGAAGAAGCGTAAGAAGCTACCAGGATAGAAAAATTCCCAAGGAACAGCTTGAGAAGATAATGGAGGCTGCCATCTGGTCTCCCTCCGCAAGCAATGCTCAAGCGTGGGAATTCATTGTGGTAGAGAATGACGCTGACATCAAAAAGATAAAGATTTTCTCGCCGGGGATATTTGGGAATCCGGCAGTGATAGTAATCGTCTGCCGGGACTTGAAAAGAGCATATGAGCTTTGCGATGAGCTTGGCAGAGACACATTATCTCTAATGGATATCTCGATGGCCAGCCAGAATATCATGCTGGCTAGCCATGACCTTGGAATTGGCTCTTGTGCCGTAAGGTCTTTTGGCATAAGCGCTATAAAGAGGTTATTTGACCTGCCAGAGCACATAAATCCAGAACTGCTGATCACATTGGGCTATCCTGAAAAGATACCAAAACCGCCAAGAAGAAGGGGAGTTAGTGAAGTCGTCCGCTGGCACAATAGATAAGGGTCAACTAAAAGGTGATTTTTTTAATCTGCTCGCCTTTCTGGTAACCTCGGCAAGAAACTGTGTTGAGGAACCAAAGCTATATGGCCCATTCAGATTGATCGACGGGGCGAGCAGATTAATTGAGATTCTTGAACAGGCAGATATAGCAGATGAATTCCTGGTGGAGATAAGAAAGAAAATAGACGATAACAAGTATTCTGTAATGGGCGATAAAGACGAGTTCATCAAGTTTCTCGATAATTTAATCCTGGATTTTGTTGATAAATTGAAAAGCACAGGAGGCTGATAACATGGTAGAGAGGGAAAAAGTTGAACCAGGTGTGATAAACATGTTCAAAGTGAATATGGGCGTCAAAAGTGGCGAGAGACTACTTGTAATTACAGATGTGCCAACCACCGAGGAGTGGGTAAAGAGGGAAAGCAAAGAACTTGCTGAAGTGGTGGAAAGATCCCTCCTCGCCAGGATGGTGAGCGAGATAGCGAGTGAGAAGTTCCCAAGTTGCAAGGTGCAATTTTACGCCTATCCCACTGTGGGAAGGCATGGCGCAGAGCCTGGAAAAGAAGTAGAAGAAAAATTGAAGGAAGCTGATGTAGCTATTGCTATAACGAGTTACTCACTTTCCCATACAGAAGCACGAGAGAACGCTACTAAATCGGGCACTCGCATTGCCAGCATGCCTATGTTTCTTCCCGAGATGTTCTATCCCGGAGGGCCGATGGCGACAGACTTCACCAAGGTACACGATGAATGCCAGAGGATAGCAAAACTGGTTGACCAAGCAAGAGAGGTCACGGTAACATCCCCAGGTGGCACAGACCTAAAATTCAGCTTGGAAGGAAGAAAAGGGCTAATAGATGATGGTATATTTACCGAAAAAGGTGCCTTTGGAAATCTGCCCTCTGGCGAGGTTTTTTCTGTGCCCCTGGAAGGGACGACGAATGGAAACTTGGTGGTGGAAAAAGGCTGGTACGCAAATCTGGAAAAAGATATGTTTTTTGTTTTCCAAGATGGGCAGGTGACAAAAGTTATCGGTGGGGGTAAGGTGGGTAATGAGTTCAGAGAAATGCTAGCCTGTGGAAAAAATGAGGAACCTTATCTCTCCCGCAGAAATTGCGCCGAGCTGGGCATTGGCACGAATCCAAACGCAAGGCGTCCTGACAATGTACTTGAAGCAGAAAAAATAAGGGAAACAATTCATATCGCCATAGGGGACAGCTCGCATATGGGTGGTAAGGTAACCGCAGATCTCCATCAAGACTTTGTGATTCCAAAACCAACACTGAAATTTGATGGCAAGGCAGTTATAGAGAACGGGAAAATCCTAATTTAGTTTATCCACAAGTGTGCTAATGTATCGTGGAGAAAACTGCTAAATATTCTTTGAAAAACTAGGCTCTGGGTCAAATTTTGTGGAAGTAACCTAGCAGGGTGTTGCCCTTGTCTACTCAAGCTGCTGGTAACTTGTTATATTTGGAGCGTGTTAACCACGGCTGGAAACTTGGCTCTTGAGGGCACTTTCTGGCTCTATAGGGCCGGGGATGACCATCAGGAGGCTATTAGCAACTTAACTGAGCTAAAATCTTATTTATTACCCTAATATACTTGCCTAAAATTGGAGTATCGTTTATAATACCTTTCCAGAATTTAATTAAATGAAGACAGCGATGCTGCTAAGTTATCTGGGATTGCAGGAGCCTCTAACTACCTTCATATTTAGCTGGCCCATCGCATGATGGGCGTCTTTAAATAATTCAGTACAAAAGTTTTAGCAATTTGTCGCCATTCCTATTTAATTACTATTCTAAAATTTTAAAGGAGGTTTTTAGATGAAAAAGAAAGGAATATCAAAAATGCTGGTTAGTCTCTGTCTAGTGCTGGTGTTAGCTCTAGCACTACCGCTCATGAGTGGCTGTGGTCCTTCTCCATCAGGGAAGGTCTACAGGATTGGTGAAGCTGTGATAATTGAGCACCCTGACCTGATTGCTGACCAAGAGGGATTTCATAAGGCAATGGCTGAGGAGGGCTTTATTGAGGGAGAAAACGTCGAATATATTTTCCTGTGCGCTGAGGGTGATATGTCTACTGCCAAGACAATCGCTGATAGATTTGTATCAGAAAAGGTGGATTTAATCCATGCTATTACTACTCCATTAGCCCAAACCTGTGTTCAGGCTGCTATTGACACCGAGATACCGGTGGTTTTCAGCACCTGTACCGACCCTATTGGAGCCGGCCTGGTATCTACCTGGGATGCCCCTCGCCCTGACAATGTAACCGGGGTTAGCGATATGGCTGATATAAAGATTCAGATGGAGATGATCAGGGAGATTTGCCCTGATTTTAAGGTGCTTGGCGTCATCTACAACGCCGGGGAAGCCAACTCAGTTCAGCAAATAAATGAACTGAAAGAGCTCCTTTCTGATGTTGGCATTGAAAAGCTTGTAGAGGCTAACTGCCCAACGACTGCTGAAGTGGTAACAGCAGCGAAATCTCTTGTGGGAAGATGTGATGTAGTGTGGATTCCTACGGATAACACTGCAGTATCAGGGCTTCCGTCTATACTTGGTGTCTGTGAGGAGAATAAGATACCTTTCTTTGGTTCTACGGGGTCTATGGTTGAGGAAGGTGCCATTGCTGGTCGAGGTGCCAGCTACCCTTGGATAGGATGGCAAGCAGGAAAGTATGCCGCCAGTATACTAAAGGGGGAAAGTGCTAGCGATATCCCGGTGGTGAAATGCTCTGGGGAAGCTCAAGTTCTAGTGGTCAATCCTGGCGCAGCGGAGAGAATGGGTATAACTATCCCACAATCGGTCATAGATAAGGCCGCCCAAGTAGTTCAGTAGCTATGAAATGAAGGTAAAACCTTATCTAGAACATTTGGCCAGAGAATCCTATGTTGAGGAAGAACCAGCAAAGGGGCAAGGAGAACTCTTAGATTGTTCGCTGGGAATCAATCCTTTCGGCGTTTCACCCAAGGCTCTCGAGGCTGCTCATGAATTTAATTGGTCAAATGTCCGCTGCTACCCTGACCCTACATATAGGGATTTAAGAGGGGTGATCTGCAAATTCTGGTTAGGGCTTGCAGATTTGGAGGTGGGACAGATTCAAATTGCCCCTGGGGCGTCGGCTGCTTTAGAGAGGTTGAATAAAATCTTCATAGAGCCCGGTTCTAAAGTGCTGGGTTATTCTCCTCAGTTCACAGAATATGTAACTGAGGTAGAGGCTTGTGGGGGCAAATATGAGGCGGTGGTGTTAAATCCCGCGGAGGACTTTAAATTCTATGTTGAAAGACTACTTGCCAGGATAGGTGAAGAATATTGCCTGATATACATTGATAACCCTAATAATCCCACTGGACAGGTTATTGACCTAGAGGAGATAGAGAAGATTATTCAGCAAGCCAAGACAAAGGATGTGGCAGTAGTGGTAGACGAAGCCTATGCCGATTATATAGGGGAGGAGAATTCAGCGGTTAATTTAATGAGTAAATACAAAAATTTAGTGGTAGTTCGCTCCTTTTCTAAGGGTTTTGGACTTGCTGGTCTGAGGGTAGGATATGGAGTCTTTTCATCTGAGTTGAGCAGATACTATCAAAAGATTAATCTTCCTTTCTCTGTTTCCTCGGTAGGCTGTTATCTAGCAAGGGAGGCTCTTTTGGACCAGGAGTTCATTTACGATTGCCGTGCAAAGGTTCAAAGGGAGAAGAGGAGGTTGATACAGGGGCTAAAAGGGAGAGGTTACCTTATTAGTGAGACTTGGGAATCTTGCCCCATCTTTGTTCTGGGTGATAAGGATAAGGACATTGATTTAAGGGAAGCCTTGCTAGGTAGCGGAATACTAACTGTAAAAGGTATGGATTTCAGGAACCTGGGGAATAACTATGTTAGGGTCAATACTCCTGCCAGGGCAGAGGAGTTCTTAAGTCGTTTATAAGCCTTTTGCTATTGACAAATTTAAGGCGCATAGGTAAGATAAATAGCTGAGAACTAAATATAGGGAAAGGCTGAGAACAGGACTAGTACAGCTTAAGGTGGAGTTCAGAGAGTCGGGTAAGGTGTGAGCCGATACTTGCGCAAGGCTAGAATGGACCTGGGAGCCGCAAACCGAAAGGTAGTTAAGCTCGAGTAGGTTTTGTCGGAAGGGGCACCGTTAAAAGCCCAGGGTATTGAGGTAAAGGAGTTAGTTTACTTCAGTATCTGAAAAGGAGATGGTCAGAATCCTCTTATATTGAGGATTGACTAAAAAGGGTGGCACCGCGAAGGTTTAAGCCTCTCGCCCCTCGGCGAGAGGCTTTTTGCTACAGGAGGTTGATTATGTTTATTGTATTACAAACCTGGCGCTGGCCTTGCCAGCGCGTATAAGCAACGACAAAGTGCAGAATAGCAGGTTTTAAATTTATGAAAGGAGATTAAGGGAAATGAGGAAATTTCATCTAATTAACATTGCTATGATAGGCGTTATATGCCTTGTCTTTCTTGCTTTGACACCTAGCTGTGCTACAAAGCCAGGAAAGGTATATAAAATTGGCGAATGCCAAATAGTTGATCATCCTGACCTAAATGCTGACCGTGAAGGATTTCATCAGGGCATGGCAGAGGAAGGATTTGTCGAAGGGGAGAATGTGGAGTACATTTCCCTGAATGCCGCGGGTGATATGTCTCTAGCTCACACAATAGCATCGAGGTTTGTCACAGAGAATGTAGACTTAATTCACCCTATTTCTACCCCGGTGGCTCAGGCTTGTGTTGCCGCTGCTGAGGGAACAGGCATACCCATAGTTTTTAGCACTGTTTCCAATCCGATTCTTGCTGGCCTTGTAGATAGCTGGGAGCATCCTGGTCCCCATAATATAACCGGTGTTAGTGATAGGTTAAATACTGACAATACGCTAGATATGATTAAGGCGATTTGCCCCGATTTTAAGGTGATGGGCATAGTCTATGATGCTGGTGAGGCGAATGCTTGCGCCACAGTAGCTCAGATGAAAGAAAGTCTTTCTAAAGCTGGCTTTGCCGAGCCTGTAGAGGCTAATTGTCCCACATCGGCAGAGGTTAAGACGGCAGCTGAATCCCTTGTGGGAAGGTGTGATGTTATGTGGTGGCCTGATAGCAATACCGTAGCTCAGGGGTGCACAGCTTTGGTTGGCGTCTGCGAGGAAAACCAGCTACCCTTGTTCGGTCCCACAGGATGGTCAGTTGAACCTGAGTATGGTTGCATTGGTGCTTGTGGCGTTAGCGATTATACTGAGATAGGCATCGAGGCGGGACACATAGCAGCCAGAATTCTACTTGGAGAGGATCCGGCCAATATCGCAGTTACAACTCCGGCGGCAGAGCAATTGCCAGTATTAAATCCGGCAGCAGCGGAGAGAATGGGTGTGACCATTCCACAATGGCTGTTGGACAAGGCGAGAAAAGTAGTAATAGAATAGCGTATTGACAAATTATTTTTCTGTGATAAACTGCCCAGTGAGGAAAACGTATGTTAGGTCATATTGGTCCCCAAGGAGTTTATTATATGAACTTCATATTTACATGGCGCACTTTAAGTGCGCTTGGGGGGAATCTGTGCTACGAGAGATGTAAGTAAATAAGAATCTGAAGTATAGCTTAGATAAGAATCCTCCCAAGCGGGAGGATTCTTATTTGCAAGGGGGAATAGATGTTACCGGCTACTATACAGGGCATTCTAACTAGTTCTCTCTCTGATGGCTTAATATATGCCTTTGTTGCTGTAGGTGTATTTATAACCTTTCGCGTGCTTGCCTTTCCTGACCTCACTGTAGATGGCAGCTTTGTTACCGGCGGCTCTATTGCTGCTGTTATGATTGTAAGTGGTCATAACTCATTTTTAGCCACTATAGCTGCTATTGGCGGTGGGCTAGCTTGTGGTGCCGTAACCGGGCTACTTAATACTAAGTTGAGGATAACTGCTCTCCTCGCTGGCATACTTATGATGGTTAGTTTGTACTCTGTCAACCTGAGGATTATGAGTGGGGCCAATATCCCACTATTGCGGCAGATAACTATCTTTAAGAGCATTGCCAACTTTTTTGGAACTGCGAAAAGCGTTATTTTGGTCATTGGCATCCTCGCTGTATTGGCCCTCATCGTTTTTATGATATTGAACTGGTTTCTGCGCACCGAGCTTGGTCTGGCATTGAGGGCCTCAGGTGATAATGAGCAGATGATAAGGGGGTTGGGTTCAGATACCGATAAGAATACAATAATAGGGTGTTCTCTTTCCAATGGCATGGTTGCTCTTTCTGGTGCCTTAGTGGCGCAAAACCAAGGATTTTGCGATGTCAACATGGGGATAGGTATGATTGTAATGGGCCTGGCAGCAGTGATAATTGGGGGAGCGCTATTTCATCCTCGTGGTGTTGCCTCAATGCTGCTGGCGGCTCTTGGTGGCACCTTTGTCTATCGCCTCTTTATAACCATTGCTCTCAGGCTTGGTTTAGCCCCAGGAGATTTGAAATTGATCACGGCAGTGCTAGTAGTTATAGCTCTATGTATCCCGTATATACAGAAGAAGGCGCGGCATGAATGGATGCCGCCAGCAGTTAAATTTTAGAGAGGCATTTCTATGGATACAAGTAAAGACCAGAGTTTGCTTCAACTCAGGAGTGTAAGGAAGGTGTTTGCCAGGGGCACTATAGACGAAGTGACGGCTTTGTATGGTATCAATCTTGATATTTATCCCGATGACTTCGTTACTATTATTGGCAGCAATGGGGCGGGAAAATCTACTTTACTCAATATTATCGCTGGTGTCTTCCCACCAGAAATGGGGGGTAAGGTCATCATCGGTGGTGAAGATGTTACTGATCTAAGTGAGTATAAGCATGCCACATATGTGGGTAGGGTGTGGCAAGAACCTCACGTGGGAACTGCCGGTAAGCTGACTATTGAAGAGAACCTTTCCCTAGCTTTATTGCGTGGGAGGCCAAGGGGGTTAAGGCCGTCGCTTAATAAGCAGCATCGCGAGCTATTTCGCTCGGCATTGGCTCCACTAGGGTTGGGTTTAGAAGATAGGCTGAACACCCTGGTAGGCACGCTTTCCGGTGGGCAAAGGCAAGCTCTAGCTCTGGTCATGGCTACTATAAGTAAGCCAGTTCTGCTATTGCTCGATGAACATATAGCTACGCTGGATCCTAGGACAGCTCAAATAGTGCTTAATCTAAGCGATATGATTGTGCAACGCGAAAGGATGACCACTATAATGGTTACCCATAATATGGAGCTTGCTCTGAGGTATGGCAATAGGCTGATTATGATGCACAAGGGCAGGATTATAGTGGATATAGGGCAGCAGGATAAGCAAGCCCTCACCATTAATGACTTGGTAACTGCCTTTGAGCAAGCTGCTGGGGAGCAGTTAACTGACGAGAGCATGCTGCTCAGCCATCGCTAATTAGGGCTTCTTAAGACAAAGTCAGTGAGGCAATTCGGGGTATTGACATATTTGCAGCTTTAATTTACAATCCTGTATTTAATCGTGACTAAAGTACTGTTGAGCATAAGGGAGACTAATAAGTATTTTGCCTTTGCCGGCCTGCACATCATATTACCTTGGGGGCAAAGCCCCCTAAGCTAACATAACCCTTTGTAAGCATCTTAGCTAAAAACAAGGACTGAGTCTCAGTGGTGCTTTGTTTTAAATAGTATCCCTTAAAATTTCTATTGAAAGGAGAACAAAGATGCAAAGAGAAAGATGGACTAGCAGGTATTATTTCCTATTTGCCGCCATAGGCTCGGCCATAGGTCTGGGTAATGTGTGGCGATTCCCCTATATGACCTACAAATATGGTGGTGGAGCCTTCCTGATACCCTGGATGATTGGTCTTATTGTAATGGGCATTCCTTGGATGATGATGGAGTTTGGCATGGGTAGGTATTTCCAAAGAAGTTCCCCTGGCGTATTTGAAGGCATAGGCAAGAAATGGGAATGGCTAGGCTGGTGGCCGGTTTTTTGCGCCTTCTTGATAATCACCTATTATTCCGTGGTAATGGCTTGGTCTCTACGTTATGTAGTTAGTTCCGCTACCATGGCTTGGGGGATAGGGGAGGCTGGAGCTGCTGGGGCTGGGTCATACTTTTTTGAGGAAATCTTGAGGCTTTCATCTGGACCAAGTGTGCTTGGTGCTCCTATAGGACCAATAGTAGGTTTCTTGGCACTTATTTGGGTAGTTATATATTTTATCGTTTTTAAAGGAGTTGGAGTAATAGGAAAAGTTGCTGTATGGACGGTGTCTATTCCTTGGGTTTTGTTAGTCATCCTAGCCATAAGAGGACTGACCTTACCCGGGGCAGTTGAAGGGCTGAATTTTTATCTTACGCCAAACCTTGCTGCCTTAGGAAATGCGGAGGTTTGGTTTGCTGCCTTTAGTCAGATTGCCTTTACCCTTTCCTTGGGAATGGCAGGGATGTTTGCCTATGGCAGCTTTATCGCCAGGAAAGCAGACGTTACCAATAACGCCTTTATCACCTCCTTTTCCAATTGTGCCACCAGTTTCTTCGCTGGCTTTGCCGTATTTAGCACTGTTGGTTTCATCATGCAAGCCTTATCCATTCCAGTTGGGGAGGTTAGCGCTTCAGGTCTAGGTTTGGCTTTCGTGAGCTATCCGGTGGCAATCTCCATGATGCCGGGAGCAAATGCCTTTATTGGTATACTCTTTTTCCTTTGCCTCTTCTTTTTAGGCATAGATTCTCTATTCTTCCTTGCCTATGGAGGGGTAATTTCCCCGATTATGGATAAGTTTGGCTTGAGCCGGGTAAAGGCCACACTGATTGTCATTATCATCTCCTTCTTGTTAGGGCTGGTATATACTACAAACGGGGGTCTCTATTGGTTGGACATTGTGGATAGGACAGTTTGCTTTTATGGTTTGCTGTTAACAGGTGCGCTAGCTTGTATCGTTATTGGCTGGGTCTTTGGCGCTGGAAAGCTGAGAGAGCATTTGAATGAAACCTCAGATATCAAAGTTGGGGCTTGGTTTGATTGGCTGATAAAAGTTGTTGTGCCCGCGGGCTTGCTTTTTGTGGTAATTTATGGAGGTTTTGCCAAAGATATACCGGCATCTTACGAAGGATATCCCAGGTGGGCAAGTTCATTTATATGGATCATACTGGCAGTCACTCTAGGTTTGAGCTTTTTGCTCCAACGAGTTAAAACCAGAGTCCCGCAGGTGAGCGAAAAATCGGAGGTGAGCGAAAAATGAATACCGGTGCCATAGTTGCCATGGTTGTTATGTGGCTAATATTCATTGGCGCATTATCGTGGTGTCTCTCTCCTGGCGTGCGCAAGCGTGGGGGTAAGTGGGAAGATTAGCCTGAAGTTACTGGCTTGTTATGGGGGAGCAACATTGTTGTTGCTCCCCCATATTTAACCCTTTTGGCAAGCTATACATCGTGGCATGATATATTGACGGAGGTGGTAGGAGGAAGTAGCATTAGGAGAGGGTGTTTAAAAATGTAGTAGTTGCCTGATTTATTGGGCAATAAGAGCCTGATAAATCAGGCAACTACTTTAGCCTCGTGCACGACCCTAAAGGGTCGCACTATGAGAATCCGGATGAGGCGAAATTAAACAGCCTCAGCCCAGAAGTGAGGTAAAAAATGAGTGATGGAAATATCCTTGAAAGGTTAAAAAAGTTAATAGTAGAGCTATTGGAAGTTGAGGAAACAAAAGTAGTTCCCGAAGCCTCATTTATTGATGATCTTGGTGCTGATAGCTTAGATCTGATAGAGTTTATTACCGCAGCAGAAGATACCTTCGGGATTGAAATCCCAGACGAGGACGCGGAGAAAATACAAACTGTCCAAGACGCACTTAATTACATCGAGTCAAAAAGTTAACAATGAACCATAAGAGGAGAGTAGTTGTTACCGGCATTGGCGCCGTTACTCCTCTGGCAGCCGGTGTTGAGCAGTCATGGCAGGCTTTATGCCAGGGCAAATCAGGGATAGCAAGAATTACTAAGTTTGACCCCACCGGTTTTAGGACGCAAATCGCTGCTGAGATAAAAGATTTCCATCCCGAGGACTTTCTGGATAGGAAGAGGATAAGAAGAACTGACCCCTTTATTCACTATGCCCTGGTGGCTACTCGCATGGCGCTGGATGATGCTGGATTGATTATCAACGATAGCAATGCTGATAGAGTGGGGATAGTGGTGGGCACATGTGTTGGTGGCATGAGTACTTATGAAAAGAATCTTTTTACTCTTCGAGAGGAGGGGCCAGATAAGGTTTCCCCCTTCTTTATCCCCGGCTTCATAC
>JAGMBH010000040.1 GCA_023129815.1 Dehalococcoidia bacterium | reverse complement strand
GCTACTGCCTGCTCAAATGTCTCAACAGTACTTTTCATATTCCCTGAGGACTTTTGGAAAACCTCGCTTGGCTCCGCAAAGTCTAGCGGTTTTCCTTACCCCTTATATTTCTAATTTTAATAGGAGTTACTAAAATTTTCAATGCCCCTCCCGCCATGGGCAGGGTCGCTGGATCTCCCTTGACACCTTCCCGCAGGTGTTCTAGTGCTAGAATATCCATGTTATCGAACCAGACAAAACCAAAAAACCACCTCGGGTAAAAGACTTCGAAAAAACCTTTGCAGAAGCTATGATGAAGGCTAAAAGCCAGCAACAAGTTTGAAAGCCATTATAGTAAATGTTAGAGTTTGCTAGACCAAAGCGGATTAGATGAACTGTGGGTTCATATATACCGCTGTTATACGCCATTCGTGATTCAGGGGTGATAAGATGGGAATCTATATAACCCACTGTTCCGCAAAGAAAAACGATTCGTTAAAACATACTGGTAAGAAAGTAACCCCTGATAAGTTGTATACAGCAACACCTACCCAACGCTTCATGAATAAATGTAAAGGGAGAAAAGTTAAATGGGTGATTTTCTCAGATTTATATGGTGTTTGGTTTCCCAATGTCGAACATGAATGGTATGAGAAAGACCCTAATACAGTTACGGAAAATGAATTTAGAAAACTACTAAAAGATTTCGAGCAAAAACTCGGAGATTATGACGAGATATATTTTTATCATAATCCTGGGCGTTTTCATCCTTTGTATAAGAGGCTTTTAAAAGAGACTAAATTAAAAGATAAGATTACCCTATTCAGCCATCTAAAAGAGATTGTGTAGAGGTAATAAAATGTCTGATCTATGTAAATGGTTGCATGAGCAGTTGGAGCAACTGCCAACCATCAGGTTTCCTTTCACGCAGGAACAATTGCCTAAGAATGGGATATATTTCTTTTATGAAAAAGGTGAAATTTGGGGACACGACGGAAATAAGCCAAGGACAGTTAGAATTGGCACTCATAAAGGAAGAAATTTCAGAAGCCGTATCAAGGAACACTACCTTTTGGACGAATCAAAAATGAATTTTGATAGAAATAAGCCTAAACCTTCCGATAGAAGCATTTTCAGGAAAAATATCGGAAGAGCGTTGCTGAACAGAGACAGAGATGATTACCTGCAAATTTGGGAGATAGATTTTATGACAAGGAAAAATAGAGAATGTTTAGGACATAAACGAGATATAGACAAAGAAAAAAGGATAGAATCAAAAACTACAAGAATACTCAGGGAGAGATTCTATTTTAGATTTGTTATGATAGATGGTCAAACGGAAAGAATGGGGAGTAAAGGGCTTGAAAGTTCTCTTATAGGAACAGTGGCAAGTTGTAAATTGTGCAAACCCTCAGATAAATGGCTGGGGAATTATTCTCCTAAAATACAGATAAAGGAAAGTGGGTTATGGTTGGTGCAGCATCTTAAAGCTCATGAAATAAATAAAAACGATAAAGAAACTATTTTAAATGCGATAAGGAGGACAAAGGAATGGATTACGAACGGCGTATAACACAGCATAAAAGGTTCGTGCCTTATGGCACTCACCCAAATTTTTGCTTCGCAAAAACTTCTTTTATGCTGGAAACGTTAAGTGAAATCGTGGACTTCGGGAACAACAAAGATGGAGGTGTTGAGCAATGGCGTTGACGCTTTCAGATATTGATAAAATATATGAGAAATGCTTACTGCCTACTACAGAAGGTAGAATTACGGCTAGAACCATTTATAACTACTGCATCTCACCGTTCATGGTTCATTGTGAGAAGTTCGGACCTGAAGATAAAAAAGATCCTTTGACGCAATATCAGGAAATGCTATTCGACCAAGGGAAGACGCATGAGACGCAAGTAATAGATACAGAGTACCCTGAAGCCGAAAAACTGGAATACGCGACCCCAGAAGAAGGCTTCAGAATGCTTTTGGAAGGAATGAGTAAGGGGGTAAGGGTACTTTGTGGTTTGCCAGCATTTTATTTACCTGAAGGGCTTATGGGAATATTTGATGTTGTGGAGAGAAGGGACGCTGAGGCGTCAATATTCGGTGGTTATCATTACGTTGTTAAGGAAATCAAACTCGCAAAGAATATTCAAAAGCACCACATCTATCAGGTGGCGTTTTATAACTATATGCTAGGAAAAATTCAGGGATACACACCGCCCGTATTCTATGTGATTAATAGGGACTACGAGGAATCTGAGGTAGGTTATGACGAAGCTGAGCTATTGGAAATATTAGAGGACATTCGGGAAATATGTAAGGGAAAGGAAGTGAGTCCGACCTATGGCGCTTGCGAATGGCCTTGGGAGACTTACAACAACGAGGAAGCAATAAGGAGAGGAGACATATCTCTGGTTAGCGGTATAGGTCCGTCCTTCAAGCAGAAGCTGCTAGATGTGGGGATATGTACTACTGATGATCTCGCAAAAACCCAGATAGAGGACTTACTTAAAATTAAGGGAATTGGCACGAAAACTGCAAAAAAATTTTCATTCAATTCAAAGGCACTTGTTTCTGGGAATTGCATCTGCTTAGGTATGTGTGTGTTTCCAGAAAAGCGAACAGAAATATTTTTGGATTTAGAAGGAACAGGAGAGCAAGTAGGGGACGAGGAATTAATAGCGACAGATTATCTCATTGGCGTGCTCACTAGGAAGGACGAAAAGGAGGAGTATACGCCTTTTATTGCGCATGAGTTGGACAAAGAGGGGGAAATGTTCCGCCAGTTTGTAAATTGGCTCCTAAAACAGGATGATTTTATAATATATCACTGGCATCATTATGAGAGGGTTCATCTCGAAAGGCTGGCTGAACGATACGGACTAACAGATAAAATACGGAAGGTAATATTTGGGAATATGAGGGATCTCTATAGGGATGCTGTTTCTTGTTTTGCTTTTCCAACCTATGGTAATGGTTTAAAAGAAGTAGCGAGTTACATGGGATACAAATGGAAACATCCAGATGTCAACGCCTTGGAGTCTATTGCACTATATTTCCAGTACGTAGAGGATCCAGATAAAAACAAAGATAAAATGCAGAAAGTCATAGACTATAATGAGGATGATTGTAGAGCAACCATGCTGGTTAAAGACTGGCTAAAAAGAAGTTTCTCCAAAGATACAAAAAGAAAACTGAAACGGTGAATAGAAATGCCCCCTTCGTCCACGACTCCCGCCAACTTCGTTGGCTCGGTGCTGTCGCACTCACTTAACAGCGGGTATGCGGTTCGCTATGCTTACCCAAATGCCTTGCACTTCGCAAAGCCCAAAATCGTTGGACTAAGGCACGTATACCCATTATAGAGGCGAAGAAATGCAATACAGCGATATTCTTAAGAAGCTGAAATCCCTATCTAATCCCAAAGCAATAGAGGGCATGGCAAAACATGGAATTACGCTAGAGAGCGCCTACGGTGTGTCAATCCCAAACTTGAGAAAGAGCTAAGGAAATAGGAAAGGACCATGAGCTTGCTTAACAACATTGAAACCTAAACCTCTGAAGGTTTTTCTCGTTTATAGTGTTAAACTGAAGGAAAATGCTCAAAATTTGCAAAGGGCCGAGATTGCTATTAAGGAGGCGGACAAATGACTAAGCCGCTCAAATTTTCAATTCCAATGGTGCTAATTTTGGGGCTAATGCTAACCAGCGCTTGTGCACCTGCAGGTGCTCCGCCAATGCCGGCACCAGCACCTCCTGAAGAATTTCGTGATGAGGATAAAGAATACCCGAGCACGGCAGTGCCTGGTGAGGAAGCCGTAGAGCGTAAAATCGTAAAAACTGGCCATATAACTTTGGAGGTAGCGGATATAGCCGAGACCATGGGTAAGGTAGCCGAAGTAGCCGATGAGCTAGGTGGCTATGTGGTTTCCTCCCATAAGTATGAAGAGGAAAAAGAGACTTCAGGTAGCATTCGCATCCGAGTTCCTGCTGACAGATTTGACGAAGCTTTCAGCAGGCTTCATCAACTGGCGATAACCATACCCTACGAGAGCACTGAGGCAAGAGACGTGACCGAAGAGTATGTTGACCTACAAGCTCGGTTACACAACCTGGAGGCAACTGAGGCTCAGTATTTGGCATTATTGGAGAAGGCAGAAACAGTGGAGGAAATGCTCAAGGTGCAGCAGGCACTTTCCGATGTGCGAGGGGAAATTGAGCGAATTGAAGGTCGGATAAAATACCTAGAGCGAACCTCAGATATGGCACTTATTGAGGTAACCCTGAGGGAGACCAGGGGGTTGGCTGAGCCCTGGAGTATCTCTGACGCCTTCAAGTCAGCAGTGCGTGGCTTAACTACCTTCGGGAGGGGTCTGGCAACAGGGCTTATCTGGCTTGGCGTTTTCTGCTGGGTCTGGATTCCCATCCTGGTAATCTGGCTCAGGCGGAGGGGGAAGAGCTAATTTCGGGATAAAAGCCACGGAGGGCTATCCCATCACACATCTGTCATTCTGAGGAAGCGACTGAAGAATCCCGCTTAGGGCAGGTCCGGCGAAAAACCCTTCGTCATGCTCAGGGCGGCGTCTCGAGACCCTTCGCTAGCCCCTTCCTCTTCACTTTGTTCAGAGTCAGAGCTTCGGCTCAGGGTGACACTAATTACCTTCTATTGTTTTGCCTGAATAGCTTTGCTATGATGTGAGTATGTTTAAAAACGTAGCGCGAGGCTTTAGCCTCGTGCATGACCCTAAAGGGTCACACTACAGAAATTTTGGGGGTGAATGGGTATTAAAACTGCGTGGGGCAAATCTAGTTTTGAATCTGAGGCAAAATTAAACGGCCTCATGATTGAGTAAGGGTGACTTATATGAAAGCTGGCTTAGTTTATGACCCAATCTATCTGGAACATGATACTGGTAGTCATCCCGAAAACTCCCAGAGGTTGGTAGCCATAATGTCGCATTTAGAGAAGACGGGGACTAAGGAAAAACTTACCTGCCTGCCTCCGCGCCCGGCATCAATAGAGGAACTAGAGATGGTACACGCCCCAGAGTATATCTCACAGATTAAAAGCAGGGCAGCAGATGGCGGTGGTTGGCTAGATGCCGATACTGTAATGTGTCCCA
>JAGMBH010000004.1 GCA_023129815.1 Dehalococcoidia bacterium | reverse complement strand
ACCTGCTGCTGATTCCTTTAGGCAAGTCCATTCTGTATGTGGAGCCAGTCTTCCTCCAGGCGGAGGGCGGTGGGCTGCCACAGCTAAAGCGAGTTATTGTAGTTGCCGGCGACCAGATAGCTATGGAGCCCACGTTGGAGGAAAGCCTTGCCGTTATCTTTGGTACGGAGGCGATACCGCCTGAGGAACCTGAGGTTGAGCCACCGACTCCAAGAGAGCCAGAGGAAGCGCTGAGCGCGGAGATAGCCAGTCTAATTGAGGAGGCTCAACAGCATTATGACAGGGCTCAGCAGTACCTCAAAGCAGGTGATTGGACTGGCTACGGGGAAGAACTGGATGCCCTGAAGGCGGTGCTGGATCAACTGGCGGAACTTATTGCTGAAGAGAAACGATAGCGTATTACTTTAACACTCTGGCTGATTGTTACACATCTCAAGGATATAGATCATGACCAGCAGTTTAGTTTCTTCTTTGTCTTACTCTGCTACCGAACCAGCCGCCTCTCTTGTTACCATAGGAGCCCCTTGCCTCTGTTCTTAGAAAGAGCGAGGGCCTGAATAACATCAATCGTCCTATCCCTTAGTGATTTTCCATTGAGGGTAGTGATTGCGGCTTGACCTTCAGGCTGTGATGGCATTTCAACAAATCCATATCCCCTAGATTGGCCACTACCAATATGCTTGTCGTTCATGATGGTTACAGATATCACTTCGCCGAAAGCGATGAATTCTCGTCGCAGTTCATCCGCAGTCAGCTCAAGAGATAAGTTACACACAAAGATATTCATATTGGCCCCCCTTTTGTGAAATGGGTTACCGCACACCGATTTGTCACGAGTTTGTCAGTAACAGTGTACGGAGTTATGCAAATGCCAACGCGACTTTTAAGTATAGATAGCTACCGTATAGGTTAATATCTTCGCTGTCTTCCTCCCCCGGATCTACCACCTCTACCACCACCGTAGCCACCACCCCTCCTGTCACCGTAGAACCCACCGCTTCTGTTGTCAGTTCGAGGACGAGCTTCACTAACATCAAGCGTTCGATCGTTTAATGTTTTTCCTTTAAGGCCAGCAACTGCAGCTTGGCCCTCAGACACTATTGGCATCTCAACGAAGGCAAATCCTCTGGAACGCTCGCTATACTTATCTTTGATAATGTTTACAGAGGTGACTTGCCCAAATGCCGTGAATTCTTGCCGCAATTCATTTTCAGTTACCTCAAACGATAAGTTGCCTACATAGATATTCATATTGCCTCCTTTGCTAAATTACTTAATCCCCTGCACACTATAATGATATACATAGGCCGGGTAGCCCTAGCCTATGTATATCATTTAGATCAAACCCGCACTATCTACTCAGTCTGACTTTACGGTAGCAATCGCTACAATACACTGGCTTATCACCGCGAGGTTCAAAGGGTACTTCGGTGTCTTTGCCGCACTCGGCGCATATCGCAGGAAACATTTGGCGTGGGGACCCGTAGCTGTGGCCACTATTTCCGTATCGCTCTGCCTTCCTTGCCTGGCGGCATGAGGGACAGCGCTTGGGCTCATTAGTATAGCCCTTAGATTGAAAAAACTCTTGTTCCTCAGCGCTGAAAGTGAAGGCAGTCCCACAATCGGAACACTGGATCGACTTGTCCTGAAAACTCATTGGATGACCTCCTCTCTTCGAAATTTTAGTTAGAGCTCTGGTCATCCAACACTTAGGGAAATCTGAGATGATTTAAGTATGTAACAACCTAAACTGAAACTACTAAATAAATCATACACCAAAGCGACCCACTTTGCAAATAAATAGCCTAACCCTGTTAGTAGGAAGAACGCCACAATTAAAATCCAATGATTTTTGCTGGACACTGATGACGTGATTTATCGTTTACTGCGGCACAGTACGTCGCCTAATTAGTAACAACATGACGAAATGTGCAGTTTTCTAGTTACCTTTAAGCACTGGGGTGTAGCCTTGCTATTTACCCTCCTATTTGTCAACCAGTTTTGACTAAATAAGTGGTGGGGATTCCAATTTCAATATGCCTTTGTTCCTCGTCTAAATCTGCCTCAAGCGTTGAGGTGAAATTCTGATATTGTCCCACTCTGTTTTTCTTAGGCATATTTTGGGTTAAATTACCAATTGACTTTAGTTATCCCACCAGTCAGCTCATCAGCTACATAGATTCCTATCAACTGCCCAACGGATGTTGGCGTCACTGATTTTAAGCCTTGCTCCCACAACTGATTAAGTTTGACTCCAGTAGGATTTTTGGTGATGAAGTCATCAACTTGCCATTTCAGTCCAGACTCCTTTGGAGGGTTAAGCATTTGTTTTAGGTCTCTAGTTATAATAGGCTCGTAATGAATACAAGAGGCTCCCATTAAATGTAAAAGGTCAAGCTGGGTGCAGCTAGCATTATCAAGCATGGGTGCAAGTCTTTTTTGCCACCACTGTGGATACCAAATCCAGAATACCTCCTTACGAATAGTGGGAGGTGGAAAAGGGTCAGGCCTTATTGCAAAAACGGTGATACAAACTCCAAGTGTATGTAAGTGCCTAATACCAAGATACTCGATGGCGTCACACGCGAGTGAGCTAGTCAAAGTCACAAGGTCTTCCGAGGCAGAGCTTAGCCTCTCTGCAATTATTCTTGAAAGTATTCGATGCTTCTCTAAGTTGTCTGTATGAGAGGAAGTCAAGATAGCTTTTTGAAGTAAAGCTGAAAAATCAGGGTTCTCTAGTACAGCCTCCAATGATTTTAAGCTTCCTTTCTCCTCTGCTGTTTTGGTTTCAAGGACGTGCACTCTTTTAGCAAGGTCGTCTAAGAATTGTAGTGTATTTTGCTCTGCCGACTCTCTAGCTTTTGGAAGGTGATCTTTGAAGTAGCTTGATAGCCATTTCTCCCCCAAACCCCAGGCACGCTCAATTAGCTTCCCAGTTACTCCACCCACAGCAGCACTTATTACCACTATCGAAAGTGGTTCCACATATCCTCCCCGAAATTACAGTTTAAATTTATGGGCAATGCCATTTGACGCAGCTTCACAGATTGCTTTTTTCTTCTCCTCAACCGGAAACGGCTCCCTCAATCATGTCCTCAACCCTTTTCTTTGCCTCTTCCAGAAGATTTGTTGCTTTCTGGCGGGCATGCCAGGATTGCGTCACCAAATCAGCGATGTGTTGTTGAAACTCCATTGAAGGAAGCTGAATTACAAAGCGAGCGGTATCCTCAGGGTAGATCTCCCGCTGTCCTGAACCTGAAGCCCATCTCTCAGCTTGCATCAACCCTGGAAGGGCATTGAGGTAAACTGAGAGGTAAAGGGGATTACATGTAGCATTGGGACGAATTATAGTCACATGGTTACTGCCAATTGCTCGTTGGTCTCCAAACCAAGCGTTGGTGCGTCCAACATAGGCACCAGTGGAATAAAGCAGGACATCGTTCTTTCGCACTTGGCAGTATTTGTTACTCTTCCAAAAGGTATCATCGGTGCGCTCTGTAGCTTCGATATTCAGAAGGTAGCGTCCTAAATGTTGACTATTAATAACAATAACCTCGCCTTGCTCTACATAGGTGGGCTGGAAGCCCCGCTTAATAGGTTGAGTTACTAAATTCCTTAGATAAGCGGGGTTACCTCTCTTGGCAATATGCTGGAGCAGACGGTCATACTTGGGTTGGAAGTGCTCAGCATCCATACGGTTGACCTTATTGGCTTGGCTAAGGGCGACAGCATATGACTTGGGCTGAGAGAGGTCAAGCTTATCCCACCTCAATTCATCCAGTATCATTTGCTCGGCTTGGAGGTAGCGGGTTTCGGACTCCAAGGTTGCTTGGTGTGATGTCCTGACCAAGTGTTCAATCCTCTTCTGTTCTGTAGCTGGGACTTGATTCACAATCTCGAGGAGTTTCAAATTGGGGATGTTGATATTCGGCTGGGCAAGGCCTGTTCGAAATCTGAGGGTTTGCAGACGACCAAATTTTGTCTTGAAAAGAATATAGACATAGTAAGGGTTGATTATGTCCTTTAGCCGAAGCCGAATGGTGTAGGATCCAAAAGTTGCCCCGGTGAAGCGCTCCACAATAATGCCGACATTCCCAACATTGGCACCGCTGCGAACAATAAGGATATCCCCCGCTTTTAAAAGATATCTCTGGCTAGGGATTACAGCGGGACGAACTTTAAGCACCTTACCTTCTATTGAGTACTCTTGGAGATTCAGAGCTCGGATGAAATCGGTGCCTTCGTCAACGTAATTGGGTTCGGTATAGATTCCATAACTTATGTCGCTAAGGAGCTCTCCAAGTTGGATTGCTCTTCTCCGTTTAAGAATATCTTTAGCCCGTAAGTATTTTGGCTGGTAATACTCTGCATCTAGCCTTTTAGCCCCCTCAAGTTCTGACACTTTGACAATGGACTTGACTGTCATTTCATTCCCTCCAGAAATCCAAGCTTTGCTCTTTAGCAAATTCTATGAAGGCATCGGCAATCTCATTAAGGTCATGTTCAATAATTGGTCTTCCTTGCTCGTCTTTCAGCGGCTTGCCATCTGGACCCCTCGCAAAGATATAATTCCCACTGTTATCCTTAAGGGATTTTTCATTAACTGCCATGAAGATGGGATAGTCGTCTAACTTCACGCCTTCAAGGTGCCATTTTTGAAGGAAGAGAACGCTGGTCTTGGTTCCAGTAAATGGCTTGAAGGTATTGACATGCATTCCCACAACGGCAAGTATGCGAGCTTTATCCATAACAAATCTGCGAATGTACGCGGCGGTGGTATTATTGAGATTCCCCTGAGGAAGAACAATTGCCATTCGACCGCCTGGTTTTAGGAATCGAAGACACCTTTCAATAAAGAGGACGTCACGAGTAAGCCTGTTCAATCTCTCGTGCTTGGTAGGGTCACCTTTATAGGCTAAATCGAAGGTACCAAGAATTTCGGGTTGGCTGATATTGCCAGCGAAGGGCGGATTGGTCATCAGGACATCAAATTTTTCATCCGTTATGACACTCAGCAATCCATCGGTGCGATTTCTCCATTCTCTGGGGTCAAGGGAATTTACCTTGTAAACATGAGTCCTTCCATCTCCGGCGATGAGCATCATCGACTTAGCTACCTTTACCAGGCGTGAGTCAAAATCGATGGCAAAAAGATTTGAGCGAGCGTAATCTGTTCGGTGAGCCTCCCATTCAACACCATATTTTGGCTTAATGTAATCATCGGTCACCCAACGGAGTGCGTGTATCATAAAGCCACAAGGGCCACAGGCAGGGTCAATAGCTAACTCATTAGGCTTTGGGTTAAGCATTTTAACTGCCATTCTGACAATGGGGCGAGGCGTAAAGAATTGCCCCTTGTCCGCTTTTTGCTCAGGGTTGATCATATACTCAAAGGCAGCATCAATGATGTCGAGATCGGCATGAGAAAAGCGGTATTCCTGAAGAGCAGAGGCAATTGTTAGCAGTGCCTCGGGGGACAAGTCGGGCCAGTCGTTCTCATAGAGCACATCTCCCCACTTTCCTATAGCTTTTAAGAAGATACTCCTGAAGCGTCTGGCTTGGTCTTGTGGAGAGGATGTAGTGGTTCTAAATTCCATGATATCATCTGGTCCCTTATCGAATTCGTCCCACAATTTGGCAAAAATCAGAGGGAATAGTCCATCGAAGGCACTCACACCAGCGTTAGCAAGAACCGTGTTTTCAACGTCTTGGACCATCTCCTTGAGATTTTCTATTGGACGCAAATCTGTTTTTCTAATGGGTTGCTTTACATCGTCTATATCCTCACTTACAGCAGGAAGTCTTGTTAGATATTCAAAAATATTGGGGTCTTTTCGGAATAGGATAACTTCTTCGGTGCCGTTGGTCCAGGCTCCGTAAGGAGCGCCTGTGGCATTTATGTAGGATTTCAACTGCTCCACGCCATCCTTGCGACTAGGTTTCTTAGACTCAAAGATGATATGTGGGATCTCCTTTGTCTTATCTGTAAAAATGACAACGTCTGCCTTCTTGCTAGCATAGGTCGAGCCCATCTTGATAGGAACCTCTTCCGCAATCCTCTCTAAGGGGTAGCCCAGATCTTTGGTAATAGAGGCTACCAACGCTTGCCTTACCTTTTCCTCTTGGGTAGCTCTAACCCATCTTTGACGAACAACATCGTATATTTTGTCTTCCTTCTCCTGAAGACTGTCCGTTCGTTGATATTTTACCAAGCTCACTCTACCATCCTCCTTTCAAATTCCTTCTCGTAAAGCTGAATAAATCCGTCGTCAGCAAAACTATAATACTGATTATTACCGATAACAATATGGTCATGAACCTTGATTCCGACAATCATGCAGGCAAAGGTAAGCTTTTTGGTGAGATGCTTGTCTCCTTCACTTGGTTTAGAGATTCCCGAAGGGTGATTATGAACAAAGACAAGTGCAGGCGCAGAATACTTGAGAGCTAATTTTACAATCTCTCGCGGGTAAATACTGGACGAAGTAATGGATCCTCTGAAGGCATCCACAATGTCAATTATCTGATTCTGACCATTTAAGAGGATTACCTTAAGTAGCTCGTAATCAAGGTCTCGCATACTTTGGTAAAGAAGGTCGAAGACCTCTTTAGAACTCTCGACTATCGGTTTTTGCCTAATATTCTCCTGAAGGTACCTTTTACTGAGTTCTAAAGCAGCTTTCAATTGAGCGATCTTGGCAACACCCACTCCCTTCGTCTTTTGTAGGTCTTCTATCTTAGCGGTACACAGTTCGCGGACTCCACCAAATGCTTCTAAAATCTCAGACGCGAGCTGGATTGCGCTTTTGCTCTTAACGCCTGTCCGTAGAAAAATAGCAAGCAATTCGGCGTTAGAGAGAGTTTCTGGACCAAACTTCAGAAGTTTCTCGCGAGGCCTTTCAGACTCCGGGCGGTTTTTTATCCAGCGTTCTTCGCCCATGCTGTGTCGTTCCTTTTGGTCGTTCTGGTCTCTCACCGCAGTAATCCTATCTCGTTTCTTCTATAGTGATAGCTATCTGGCAAAGGCTTGCCTTCCTTCAAACAATGAGTGATAAATTCAATTTCGCTCTGACTTAGTCGTTCCATTTTCAAACTCCGATAGCAGGAGTGTGAGAATCATTCCTTTGCACCTTGCATCATTTTTAGTAGCGTCTTTTCAGACTCTTCGAGGAACTTTTGGGCATGGTCAATTTGGTTTTGCCTTAGCTATCCTGTATTTAGCTAAATTTACGTGGCTCATAAAAGAATTCCCTCCTTTTCCACATTTTCGAAGAAGAAAGAGCCTAATTCTTTGTTCTTCTGGTATTCAAATAGGTCGTAAAGAACAGGAGATAGAGGTAAGCCGTATTCGATATCATAATTAGCAGTTATCTCTGCTAATTTACTACGAATATATGATGTCTTTTCCTTCACCAGGATAAATATGTCAATATCCGAATCTTGATAGAAATCTCCTCTTGCTTTAGAGCCGAAAAGCCGTATAGATACAATTTCATTTCCTAATTTTTCTTTTAGCTCTTTTACAAAGGAGTTTATTACCGCTCCTTCTCTTTTATTTAAGCAGCCTAATTCGCTCTCCATAATTATCCTTGCCTCTTTAAGTTTAAGAAATTCAACTCGTATTCTTCAATCAGCTTTTCGTCGGCAAAGCTAAAGTATCTATTATCGCCTATGATGATGTGGTCTAGGACTTTAATCTGCATAATATTGCCAGCGAAGACCAAATCCCTGGTTATTTGTTTGTCATTATCGCTGGGCTCAGGATTTCCTGAAGGGTGATTATGAGCAAAGATTAGAGCGGTGGCATTGTTTTTGATGGCTCTCTCGATGATTTCTCGGGGATAGACGGCGCTAGCAGTTAATGTCCCTCCAAAGAGGTTTTCTACTTCGATTACCTGATTTTGGGCATTGAGGAACATAACTTTGAAGGTCTCTTTTTTGAGGTCTCGCATAGAGTGGTAGAGATAATCAAAAACCTCTTTTGAGGACTTGCAATAGGGTTTATTAAGAATCTGCTCTTTGAGGAATTCTCTGGCTACCTCCTGCACGAACTTGATTACGAAAGTATTATAAGGAGTAATTCCTTTAATTTTCTGTAATTCCCCCGGAGGGGCTTCCAGGACTCCTCTTAAGCTTTTGAATCTGTTTATCGCTTCCTTAGCCTGTGGCTTACAATCTTTGCGAGGTGTTCCCAGGGTTAGCAGCAGTTCAATAATTTCGTAGTCAAGGAATGCTGCCACCCCAGATTTATTGAATTTCTCCCGTAGCCGTGCTCTATGTCCTTCCCGTGCTAATTGAGAATTGTTGTGCAAAGAATTCCCCTTTACTATTCAGGTGGTTTTGCAGGTTGCACTCTTGCTTGAGTTCTCACCGGCAAACCCCAGATGTGAATAAAGCCGGGGGAGGCACTCTGGTCAAAGACATCACCTTTATCATAAGTAGCCAAGCTGAAATTGTAGAGAGAATAGGGAGACTTTCTACCTACTATCTGGCAATTGCCTTTGTAAAGCTTGACCTTTACTATGCCAGTAACATATCTTTGCGAACTTTCCACATAGGCAGCCAAGTCTTGGCGGAGACCGGTAAACCATAACCCATTATAAATAAGGTCAGCATATTCGCTAGCTACTTTTGCCTTAAAGCGGAGCTGCTCTTTGGTCAGCACCAGATCCTCTAAAGCTTGGTGAGCTTTGAGCAGCACAGTAGCCGCTGGTGCTTCATAAACCTCCCTCGATTTTATGCCCACTAATCTGTTTTCCACATGGTCGATCCTGCCTATGCCATGCTCACCGGCTAACTCATGAATCCTCTGAACAAGCGTGACCCCGTCCAATTTTTCGTCATCAAGGCTTAGCGGTATTCCTTTTTCAAAACCGATCTCCACATAGCTAGGTTGTCCTGGTGTTTCTTCGAGTGATTTTGTCCAGGCAAAGACATCCTTGGGAGGCTCACTCCAGGGGTCTTCCAGGGCGCCGCATTCAATGCTCCTTCCCCACAAATTTTCATCAACTGAATATGGGCTAGCTGTTGTAGCCGGAACAGGGATATTATGCTCTTGGGCATAGGCAATTGTTTGCTCTCTGGTCATATTCCACTCTCTGGCTGGGGCTATCACTTTGAGCTCAGGAGCCAGAGCGGCTATGCTTACATCGAATCTTACTTGGTCGTTGCCCTTGCCGGTGCAGCCATGAGCTACAATAGTAGCTCCTTCTTTTTTAGCCGTAGCCACTAAAAGTTGGGCGATGAGAGGACGCCCTAGCGCAGTGGCTAGAGGATATTGACCCTCATAAAGGGCATCAGTTTGAAGAGCGGGGAAAACAAAGGATTTTATAAAAGTTTCTTTGGCATCCACTACTAGCGCTTTTATCGCTCCTATATCGAGTGCCTTTTGCCTGATAGCTTCGAGATTGCTATCGCCACCTATATCCGCAGTAAGAGTGATAACCTTCAGGTTATATCTTTCCTTGAGCCATTTTATGGCTACAGAGGTATCCAGACCACCACTGTAAGCTAGAACTGCCTTGTCTGACATGTTAATAACCTCCTTCGGAGAAATCCTAATATCTAAACCCTAAACAAGTTCAAAATTCAAATGCTCTAAATTCAAAACCCCTGTGTTTTATTCATTGGGATTTTGGATTTTAATATTGTTTAGCATTTCGTATTTAGTGCTTAGGATTTCGTATTTCTTCTAAAGTATCCTCTAGAATGCTAATTGCCTCGTCTACTTCTTTTTGGCTAATAATGAGGGGGGGCATAAATCGGATAGTGTTTGGCTTCAGTTTGTTAACTAGCAAGCCCCTTTTTAAACAAGCCAAGGCTATTTCCTCAGCGATTTCACCATCGAATTCCAAAGCTATTAGGAGTCCTCTACCCCTCACCTGAGTGATGAAAGCAAATTGCTGCTTCAAGCTCTCCAGCTTAGTCATAAAATACTTTCCCCCCTGTTTAACCTTTCCCGGTATATCGTGCTCGAGGATGTATTTCACGGTGGCGTAAGCAGCAGCGCAAACCAGGGGATTGCCGCCAAAGGTAGAACCATGCTCACCAGGGGCAAAGGCAGAGACATGCTCTTTGGCTAAGAAAGCACCAATGGGCACACCACTGCCTAATCCCTTAGCTAGGGTCATTATATCTGGCTCCACATTGTATTGCTCGTAGGCAAAAAGCGTTCCTGTGCGACCGATGCCTGTCTGAATTTCATCCAGAATAAGGAGGATACCCTTTTCGTGACACCATTCCTCTACCTCCTTAAGGTAGTTGTCGTCTGGCACATTGACTCCGCCTTCGCCTTGGATTGGCTCTAGCATTACACCGCAGGTGCGAGCGGTAGTGGCTGCTCTGATTTTTTCTACATCGTTGTAATCAACATTGATGAAACCGGTGGGCAAAGGTATGTAGGGCTGCTGGAATTTATTTTGACCCGTGGCAGCAGTCATAGCTAAAGTTCGCCCGTGGAAGGAACTATGAGTGGTGATAATATCATAAGCACCATTGAGGCGGAGCTTCCCATATCTGCGGGCTAGTTTCACGGCACCCTCGTTAGCCTCAGCGCCGCTATTACAGAAGAAAACCCTATCGAGGCAACTATTCTGTATCAAGATTTGGGCTAATTGTATCTGTGGAATGGTATAAAATTGATTCGAGGCCTGTATAAGGGTTTTAGCCTGCTTCTCCAAAGCTTCAACTACCACTGGTGGGCAGTGACCTAGGCTATCGACTGCCCAACCACCAACAAGGTCGAGGTATTTTTTGCCTTGATCATCCCAGACCCAAGCTCCTTCACCTCGAACCAAGGTCACAGGAAACCTGTTAAACGTTCTGAGAAACAACTTTTGCTCTAATTCTTGCCAGTTATCGTGGTACAATGCTTGTTCCTCCACTCTCTTTTTCAACCTCCTTGAGCAAAGCGTGAGGCATTCTGCCGTCAATGATGCGTACCACAGGCACTGTAGTCAAGGCTTTGAGGCTAGCCTCTATTTTAGGGACCATTCCACCGGAGATTATGCCGTTGGTAAGCATTTTTCTCGCCTCAGCAGTACTAAGACTGGATAGCGTTTTGCCTGAGTAATCGTGAATGCCATCAACATCGGTCAAAAATATAAGCTTCTCAGCAGCCAAGGCAGCGGCAATTTCTCCAGCAGCAGCATCCCCATTAATATTAAGCAGCATTGTCCTGTTCCCAACTAAGCCAAAACTTACTGGTGCCACCACGGGCATATAGCCTTTTTCTAATAACGTCCTTAAAGGGCTGGGGTCAACAGCCACAATCTCACCAACATAACCTAGTTCAGGGTTCTTCATAGTTGACCAGAGCAAATTGCCATCAGCACCGCTTAAACCAACTGCCTTCCCCTCCAAAGCTTGAATGGCTACTACCAATTCTTTATTAACTAAGCCGCCAAACACTGCAGCCACTACCTTTAAAGTCTCAGCATCGGTAACTCTTAATCCTTTTATGAAGCTGGTGGAGATACCAAGCCTGGCAAGCCACTCAGAAGCCACTTGACCACCACCATGAACCACAACTAGGGATTTTCCTTGTTTTTGAAGCTCTACCAGGTCTTCCAAGGTGGTGTCCTGATTGCCCAAAATGCTGCCACCAATCTTTACTACAATAGTATTCTTCTGCATTACGTTGAATAAGCGCTATTTATCCTAACATACTCCTCAGATAGGTCACAGCCCCAAGCAGTAGCCTTGGCCTCCCCTAAGTTTAGACATACCTTGATAATCACGCTATCATTGTTGCTCAAGGCTATTTTCATTTCTTCCTTGTTGAAGGATGCGGAGCAACCTTGCTTCATAACACATGTGTTATCCAAGTAAACATCCAGTTTGTCTTCTATTAGCTCTATCCCACTTCTTCCTAGAGCAGCAACAATGCGCCCCCAATTAGGGTCATTACCATGTATTGCTGCTTTCACCAGCGGCGAGCTAACAATAGTTCGAACTGCCTGGCGAGCTTCAGCCTGCTTTATAGCTCCTTCCACGGTAACTTCTATAAGCTTGGTGGCCCCTTCGCCATCTCGAGCGATCGACTTAGCCAAATAAGTGCAAACCTCATCCAAGGCCTCTTGGAAAGCTCCACCATTGCCAAAGCTGATGATTTTATTACCAGCCAAACCGTTAGCTAGTAAAAATGCACAATCGCTGGGACTGGTGTCACCATCAATGCTAATCATGTTAAAAGAGGTATCTACTGCGTCCTGCAGTGATGATTGTAAAAAGTCGGCATTTATCAAAGCATCAGTGGCTATGAAGCAGAGCATAGTAGCCAGATTAGGGTGGATCATGCCTGCCCCTTTAGCTACCCCAGCGATGGTGAATTTACTTCCTTCCACATCAACCCTAACTGCTATTTCCTTAGGCCTGGTATCGGTAGTCATTATTGCCTTAGTAAAATCGTGACCTCCATCTTCATTAAGCTCTGTCTCTTTAATTCCATATCTTATACGATCCATAGGCAATGGTATCCCGGTTATGCCTGTGCTAGCTACAAGGACATCTTCAGCCTTGATAGCTAACTTTCTCGCTGTTAGGCTCGCCATTTCTGAGGCATCGGCTATGCCTTGCTCACCAAGGCAGGCATTGGCACATCCTGAATTTACCACGATTGCCTGTGCTTGTCTTCTTAATAAATGTCTTTGGGATAGAATAACTGGCGCTGATTTAATCCGATTAGTGGTAAAGAAGCCGACAGCGATACAGGGCATCTCAGAGTAAAGAATGGCTAAATCAAGCTTATCCTTGGTCTTTATCCCAGCGTGAATTGCTCCAGCTAGAAACCCTTTTGCTGAGGTAATAGTGCCTGAGGAAATTAACTCAAACATAAAACCTTTGGCTATAAAAAGTTAATTAATACTATAGCACGTATTACTTTATCTATTCACTTTACCTTTTGGGGTTTGCGATGTAAAATCAATTTAAGGAGTAACTATGTCGGGACATTCTAAGTGGTCACAGATTAAACGGCAAAAGGGAGTAGCTGATGCCAGGCGGGGGCAGTTATTTACCAAACTCACTAGAGAGATCATGGTGGCAGTGAGGCAGGGCGGCCCCAATTCAGAAAGCAATTTCCAGTTAAGGTTAGCAGTGCAGAAGGCCCGTGATAATAACATGCCCTTGGAGAATATTGACCGGGCTATAAAGCATGCCGGCGGTGGAGTTGAGGCATCTGATTTAGCCGAGGTAACCCTTGAAGGCTACGGACCGAACAGCGTGGCGGTTTTGGTAGCAGCATTGACCAACAATCGTAACCGTACCATTCAGGATGTGC
This sequence comes from Dehalococcoidia bacterium, assembly GCA_023129815.1. Taxonomy (GTDB): domain Bacteria; phylum Chloroflexota; class Dehalococcoidia; order GIF9; family AB-539-J10; genus 20-14-all-45-10. Next base: position 3,520 of record JAGMBH010000004.1, on the reverse strand, counting down.
GTCGCCTTTTCACACGCCATGGTGGTAATCTGGGTGAAAGTGGCTGTGTCTCATGGCTCTTTGAAAGTAAAGGAGTAATTACTGTAGAAAGCGATGGCTCGGATGCTGAAGAAATAGCCTTGCAGGCTATCGATGCTGGAGCCGAAGATGTTAAGACGGAAAGGGGCTATATTGAAATCTACACTCAACCACAGGATTTGGAAAAGGTAAGAAAAGCCATTGAAGAGGGAAAACATATAATCTCTGCGGAGCTCTCCCTAATACCTAAAACGACAATGTTATTGGATGAAAAGGAAGCAGCTCAGGCATTGAGCCTCCTCGACCATCTCGAGGAGTTAGACGATGTACAACATGTGTTCTCCAATGTTGACTTCTCTGATGCCACTCTAGAGAAGCTGCGCGGTTAGGCATAGCATGCGCATTCTTGGCATTGACCCCGGGACTATAAAGTTAGGCTATAGTATAGTGGATGCTGAGGAAGAGATACAGGTGGTGGATTATGGGGTACTCAATTTCCCGCCTCGAATGCCTATAGAGGAAAGATTGTGCTCTTTATATGTTGGATTAAGCGAAATTATTGCCAAACATAGGCCAGACGAGGTAGCTATTGAAGAGCCTTTTATCGGTCGTAATGTACACTCAGCGTTGGCTATTGGCCGGGCAGAAGCTGTAGCCATTTTGGCAACAGCTAACCAAGGATTACCCATCCACTATTACTCACCAGCCCAGGTAAAGAAGCAGGTAACCGGCTACGGGCGAAGCGATAAACAGCAAGTACAGGAAATGGTGAAAATCCAGCTTGGACTTCCTCAACTTCCTCAGCCCAGTGATGCTGCCGATGCCTTGGCTATAGCCATTTGCCATATTCAACAGAGCCGCCTTAATCAGTGGCTCGCTAAACAGATATCGAAATGATAGCTACTCTAGAAGGGACGCTGGAATATCGGGGTGTTGACTCGGTCATCATCAATGTGGGTGGCATAGGCTTTCAGGTACATGTACCCGGCTCAACTTTAAGTCAACTGGGAGCCATCAACGATAAAGTCTCCCTTTATACTCATCTCCACCTGAGAGAGGATAATGTCTCTCTCTATGGCTTTGCCTCTGAGGAAGAACTAGCTTTGTTCAAGAACCTCATTTCTGTCTCAGGAATTGGCCCCAAGGCAGCTTTAGCGTTGCTGTCTGCCTCGAATCCTGAGCAGCTTGCTATGGCTATCGCCAGCGGTAATGTGGATGTTATCAGCCAGGTGCCTGGCATTGGCAAAAAAATAGCTGGCCGCCTAGTTGTCGAGCTTAAGGGTAAGCTAGAGAGGGAGTGGAAGAAGGGGGCAGTCTTGCCTTTAGCTGCAGAAAATACTGATGCCATAGCTGCCCTAACCAACTTAGGCTATTCCCTAAGGGAAGCCATTCAGGCTGTCTCTAATCTCCCAGATTCATCGGAGTTGACCTTAGAGGAGAAGGTTAAAATGGCACTACAACAATTGGCGGCAAAATGAACAGAGTGGCCGTGGTCACTGATAGCGTTGCCTCTCTGCCACAGGAAGTGGTTGACAAATACAATATTCATATCATTCCTGTGCGGCTTACAATTGAGGGCAAGGTCTATCGGGATACTGATGAAGACTTACCTCCAGAGATAGTTCAAAGGTTTCAGAAACTGCCGCAGATTGATACAACTCCCTGGCCCCCAGAATTTTACTTTCAGGAATATGAGAAGCTGAGTCAGAAAGCAGATAATATAGTTCACGTTGTTTGCTTTTCTCAGTTTACCTCAACAATTTCCTTAGCCAAGGCAGGAGCAAAGATGGCACAAGAAGCTATGCCTCATTTAAAGATAGAAGTATTTGATTCTGCGACAACCACTATGGCTCAAGGCTTCATCGCCTTAGCGGCGACTCGAGCTGCTGCCAATGACAAGGGTATAGATGGGGTAATCGAGGCAGCCAATGCCGTTAAATCGAAGGTAAATTCAATCTTTGCTTTTGATACTCTGGACTATTTAGCTAGAACAGGGCGCATTAATAAATTAGCTGCCTGGGCGAGCTCTTTGCTCAAAGTGAAACCGCTCATTGGCCTTTCCCAGGGTGAGGCACACCCTCTTTCCTTAGTTAGAAGTTGGTCACAGGCTATTAGAAATATCATCAAGGCAATGCGTGGCAGTATCGAGTCTGAAAAGCCATTGCATGTGGCTATAATGGATGTTGAATGTCCCCACGAAGCAGAAAAGCTGGCAAATATGGTCAAAGAGCAATTTCAACCTGCTGAACTTTACATAACACAATTCACTCCTGTTATGCAAATTGTCGCTGGTTCAGACATACTGGGCGTTGCTTTTTATTGTGGTGAGTGAAATATGCCTCGGTTTAAACTTACCTCTGATTTTCGTCTTACCGCTGATCAGCCACAGGCAGTAGATAAGCTGGTTAGTGGGCTGGAGAAAGGCTATCAACAGCAAACGCTGATTGGTGTCACTGGTAGCGGCAAGACCTTTACCATGGCTAACGTTATCGAGAGGGTGCAAAGACCAACTCTGGTTATTTGTCATAATAAAACCTTGGCTGCTCAGCTAGCCACGGAATTCAAGGAATTCTTCCCCAATAGTCCTGTGGGGTATTTTGTTAGTTATTATGACTACTATCAGCCAGAGGCTTATATTCCCGGTGCTGATACCTATATTGAGAAGGAAACCGATATCAATGAAGAAATTGATAAGCTACGCCATGCAGCTACCAGAGCTCTCTTTGAGCGACGGGATGTAATTATAGTGGCTTCGGTCTCCTGTATTTATAGCTTGGGGCCACCTGAGGAATATCATGGCTTTGCAGTCACGGTAAAAAGGAACGGGAATTACAAGCGAGATAAACTGGTTCGCCGCCTTGTGGATATGCAATATGAGAGGAACGATTTTGAGCTCACCCGAGGTAAATTCCGTATCAGAGGTGACACCCTGGAAATCCAGCCAGCCTATGAGGAAACAGCCCTAAGAATCGAATTCTGGGGGGATGAAATTGACCGCATAGTAGAGGTTGATCCCCTTACTGGCGAGTTACTGGCTCACCTTGACCAAGTGGATATTTATCCTGCTAAGCACTTCGTTACTCCTTATGATAAGCTGATGGCGGCAATCGAAGATATCAAGGCTGAGCTAGAGCAAAGGCTAAAAGAGTTAAGGGCTGATGATAAGTTGCTGGAAGCTCAGCGGCTTGAGGCACGGACTAACTATGATATCGAGATGCTTCAGGAAGTGGGTTATTGCACCGGGGTAGAAAATTACTCCCGACACCTTCAGCGGCGCGCTCCAGGAAGCACGCCATGGACTTTGCTGGATTATTTTCCCAGTGATTTTTTGATGTTCATCGATGAATCACATATGACCCTACCTCAGACAAGAGGCATGTATCATGGCGACATCTCGCGGAAGCAAACTCTGGTTGATTATGGTTTTCGTCTTCCTTCAGCTTTAGATAACCGCCCACTGAATTTTGAGGAATTCGAGGAACGCATCAACCAGGTTATCTAT
>JAGMBH010000039.1 GCA_023129815.1 Dehalococcoidia bacterium | reverse complement strand
GGGTCAAAAATAACAACTTTAACACCAAGCTTTCTTTGGGCTCTTTCAGCAGCAATTTGCATCCATATCAAGTTGACTATTCGATGTCCATTTATAGTGATGAAGTTCTTGAACCCGTGTTTCGCTAAGGATTCTATTTCATCATATAAAAGCTCTATAAGAATCTCAGGCCTTATGCTAACGGTTCCCGGTAATGCCATATGGTGCGGTGACCATCCAAACCAATTTGGTGGAGTAACCATGACTCCTGTTTTCTCACTAGCATCCTCAGCCAAAGATATTGCAGTAAAGGTATCAGTGCCCATAGGCAACCAATAACCATGCTGCTCTGTGCTGCCAACAGGTATAATTACCCTGTCATCCTTAGCTAGGTAATCCTTTACCTCTGGCCATTTCATCTCTTGCAAAAGTAAAGCTGACATAAAATCACCTCCTGTTTAATAAATTTGACTTAATATTATCATAAACCCAGGTAAGCCGTTTTAATACGCTCATTGTTAAATACCTCTTCAGCAGCCCCTTTCTAATACTAAGAGAGCCATTTACTAAGAGAGCCATTCTCCAAGATATAGGCCCTGTCAGCTATTTGTAAGACTTGAGGAATATGTTGTTCGACAATTAATATAGTCAATCCTTCGTCATTTAAGGACTTAATAGTGTGAAACAGAAAGGCAACCAGGTTTGGAGCTAATCCAAGGGATGGCTCGTCGATAGAAAACAAAGGGCTTTTGTCAGCAAAGCACCCCAGCTACTGGTCGCATCACTGAAATCAACCAATGCTCAGGTCTACTGGCACTGTCTGAGGGGTATTTGGTGCCTTTTCAGCCGTGATAGTAATGGTGGCGGAATAATCGCCAGTGCTCATTCCTGAGATATCTACTGCTACGGTTACCTTATCAATTTCGCTAGACGAAGTTCCAATAGGTGGACTAAGGCTGAGCCATGCGGCATCACTACTCAATGCTACTGCCCAAAGCATAGCTCCTATGCCAGCGTTCCTGATTTCTAAAGTCTGGCTTGGTGGATTTTGCCCTCCTTCTTCAGCAACGAAGCTAAGGCTCGATGGGTCGAAGCCTATAACAGGCCCCTGTATAGCCTCACTACAAGCCACAAGCGAGCTCATTAGTATAAGAATTAATCCTGGCAATAAAAATAGCTGCCAGCTCAATTTACTTTTCATCCAGACCTCCTATTTACCGCAAAATGAATTAAAGGATTATTGCTCAATCAATCTCACCTGTCAAGGGCTATGACAAAATAAGCAAAATAAACAATATAGCCAAAGGTAAAATGGGGCAACTGCAAAAAAATTATGGTAAAGTCCACAAAACTATTGACAAAATTTACCCCTAGTTGATACTATAGTATTACATAGTAAAACAAAAGGAGGTGTTTATATGGAAGCCTTAATGGCAGGATTAGGCTGGTTTAATGGAATTGTGTGGGGGCCACCAATGATGGTCGTGTTGGTGGGAACAGGCTTGTATATCACGGCTAGAATTTCCGGAACGCAGTTTAGCAAGCTTGGTTATTCAATAAAAATGTTCTTCAGTGGTTGGAGAGGGAAAGAAAAGGGTGAAGCGACCAAAGGAGATATTACTCCTTTTCAATCGTTAACAGTAGCTATAACCGGTACGGTGGGGAATGGTAACATTGCTGGTGTAGCCACGGCCATAGCTATGGGTGGTCCCGGAGCGGTATTTTGGATGTGGATCACCGCCCTTGTTGGAATGGGTACTAAATTCGCTGAGGCCTCATTAGCAGTTAAAAGTAGAGTAGTAGATGCAGATGGCACTATTTTGGGCGGTCCATTTATGACTATAGAAAGGCTAATAGGACCAAAGTGGAAATGGTTAGCCATATTGTTTGCTTTTTTTGGGGCAATATGTGCTTTTGGAATTGGTAACGCTGTTCAGACTAATTCCATGGCTCTGGTTTTGAACGAGTACTATGGTATTCCCTTTATAGCCACTGGCACTACTTTAGCTATTCTTATCGGCCTGGTAGTTGTCGGCGGAATTAAGAGAATTGGAAGAGTAGCTGAATACTTGGCTCCCTGGATGTGCGTCGTTTATATAATTGGAGCCATAATTATACTGCTTATTAATATTACTGCAATACCGGCAGCAATTGGAGAGATATTTAAACATGCTTTCACTCCTCGTGCTGGCTTTGGTGCATTTGCCGGTGCTACGGTAATGATGGCAATGAGATACGGTGTGGCTCGGGGTATATTCTCTAATGAGGCTGGTTTAGGCACCGGTGGTCTTTCTCATAGCCCAACTAGAATACCTATACCAGCTCGCCAGGGAACCCTTGGCTTCTTTGAAGTTTTTCTTGATACCATAGTAGTTTGTACCATGACCGCCTTGGTAATTCTAACGACCGGCGCTCTGGGAACAGGCTATACCAGCACGGCTTTAACTGCCTGGGGTTTCCAATCAGTCCTTGGTGGTGCTGGTGTCGCTATAACAGCTATGGGTTCCCTTCTCTTTGGTTATTCCACCCTGCTTGCCTGGTATTATTATGGTTCACAGTGTGGTCGTTATTTATTTGGCAAAAAGATTTCGCCAGGGGCTGTAAAGAGGTTTAAGCTGGGATATGGAGTGGTATGGATAATATTCGCCTTTATGGGTGGAATATGGAAGGTTGACTTTGTCTGGCTGCTCACCGATACTCTCAATGGTGCCATGGCCATACCTAGCCTGGTATCGCTTATGATCCTGGGTGGTCTGGTAGGCAAAATGGCCAGAGATTACTTCGTAGAAGGCAAGGAAGAGTATACGCCTGAGGTACATATAGAAGAGTTGTGATTAAGTAGAGGAAAAATCATGGCCTAATTAAATAAGCCCCTTCTTTTAAGGAGGGGCTTATTTAATTTAAGACGGGGGCCGGTTTTACCCGGCATAAAGATTTTGATAAATAGCAAACTAGAGGGTAATCTGAATAATGGAAAATATAATATAAAAAGGAGGAGAAATGGCAGCTAAGGTTATCGAAGGTTTTTATTATACCCAAACTGATGAATGGCTGAAGGTGGAAGATAGTGTAGGGACGGTAGGAATTACTGATTATGCTCAAGATAAGCTTGGCGATATTGTCTACCTTGAGAAAACAGAAAGGGGAAAGAGAGTAAAACAAGGTGAAACGCTTACGGCCATTGAATCGGTAAAGGCGGCTTCTGATATATATGCCCCTATCTCGGGAGAGGTAATCGAGGTAAACGAAAAAGTTGTTGCGGATAGTTCTATTATCAATAAAGATCCCTACGGCGAAGGATGGATTGCCAAGATAAAGATTGAGAATGCTGATGAATTGAAGAATCTTATGGGTGCTAAAGAATACTCAGAGTATAGAGAAGAGTAGAGGTGCAGTATGAGATATATTCCAAGTACTGAAGAGCAGAAAAAAGAGATGCTGAAAGAGATTGGCGTCTCTTCTTTTGAGGATTTAATTGAAGCTATTCCCGCTGGTTTTCGGTTTAAAGGAAGTTTAAATGTCCCGGAGGCAATTTCAGAAGCTGAACTGGAAGAAAAGATTTACCAGATTGCCAAGAAAAACTCAGATTTTTTCTTAATGAAACCCCTTATTGGAGCGGGTGCTTACAGGCATCATGTTCCTGAGGCAGAAAAATTTCTCTTGCAAAGAGAAGAATTTTGGACCTGTTATACACCATATCAACCTGAACTTAGTCAAGGCACCCTGCAGTCAATATTTGAGTTTCAGACGTATATTGCCAGACTTACCAAAATGGATGTCGTAATACCTTCTATCTATGATGGTGCTTCGGCAACTGCCGAAGCGGCATTAATGTCCTTCAGGTTAACACATAGAAATAAAATTATTATTTCGGCATTACTTCATCCTCATTATAAAGAAACTGTTAAGACATACATAGCACCACACGAGCCAGAAATTGTCGAATTGCCACATAAGGATGGTTTAGTTGATATTGATGGGCTGAAGAAATTAGTTGATGATGATGTTGCTTCTGTTATCGT
>JAGMBH010000038.1 GCA_023129815.1 Dehalococcoidia bacterium | reverse complement strand
TGGCTACTGCTGCCATTGCCCCCAGACTCCCAAAGGTAGCTGTGCTGTGCCACCCTTGAACATAATGGCTCTGCAGCACAGGCCCGGCGATACAACAAGCTGTCTCGTAACCAACAACATAGGCAGTCAAGACATCCTCACCTGAAGCCTCTATGCTCTCTCCGATAGCTAAAATCGCTGGAGCAAGAAATACCGATGGGTGTCCGATAAGAGAAATGGCCATATCATCGTAATCCAGGGCATGCCCCGTCGTCCCATTAACCAGGGCCGCTAAATATGGCGATGTTTTGCCATCTCTACCAATGAGGCTCGCTTGGGGTACACCACCAATCTTCTGGGCATAATCGGCTATTATCTTGCTTTGCTTCTCTCTTGACCCAGGAAGGGCAACGCCAATGAAATCAGTGATAGCCAAACGAGCCAACTCAAGAGCATCTTGGGGAATATCTTTAGCTGCCGTCTGGGCGACAAAATGACTGACCTTATCAGTAATACCCATTTGCCATCTTCTTGAGGCCTGATAAATCAGGCAATTACAGTTATCAGCTGACTGCTGTGAGCTATTAGGGCTTAACCTTAAATCCCAAGATAAGCCTCTTCGATATGCTTATCATGGAGCAACTTCTCACCCTTGCCTTGAAGGGTAATGCGGCCAATTTCCAGAACATAAGCCCGGGTGCAGGCCTTTAAAGCATGGGCCACATTTTGCTCTACCAGTAAAATAGTGATGCCTTCGCGATTAATCCGCTCAATAACTTTGAACTCTTCATCTACCAGAAATGGTGCCAGCCCCAGGGAAGGCTCATCCATCATCATCAGCTTAGGGCATGCCATTATCCCTCTACCTACAGCCAGCATCTGCGACTCACCACCAGAAAGCGTCCCGGCTGCCTGCCAGGCTCTCTCTTTCAATATGGGGAAAATAGTGAACACCCGCTCCATAGATTCCTCTCGTCTCGCCTTTGCCTCTGGCATCAGGGAGCCCATGAGCAAATTCTCCTTAACCGTCATTTCAGGAAACAGCTTTCTCGCTTCAGGGACATGAGCAATGCCTAAACTAGCCATCTTATGAGCTGGTAGTTTGGTGAGCTCTTGCCCCAGAAATTCGATATTCCCTTTTCTCGGGCGCAACAATCCCGAGATAGTATTCAAGGTAGTGGTCTTGCCGGCACCGTTGGAGCCCAGCAAGGCCACGATTTCCCCTTCCTTTACTTCAAAGGAGATATCCCATAATGCCTGCACATCCCCATAATAAACATCGATATTATTTACCTTTAACATATTCCTCTCCCAGATAAGCTTTAATCACTTCAGGATGCCTGGACATCTCCTTTGGCGTCCCTCTGGCTATCTCCGCACCAAAATTGATACACATCACTCTATCCGAAATGCCCATGAGAAACTTCATCACATGCTCTACCACGAAGCAAGTTATCCCCTTATCTCGAATCTTCTTCACGATTACCATAGCTGCATCTATCTCCTTAAGATTTAGCCCGGCCGCGGTCTCATCGAGTAGTATTAACTCAGGGTCTCCAGCCAAACTACGGGCTATCTCCATCCTTTTCTTATCGGCGATAGGCAAACTCTTGGCTGGCATATCTTTCCGCTGCATAAGCTCACAAAAATCTACAATCTCCAGAGCTTTGTCCCTGGCTTTGGTAGCACTATTCGTTCGCAAGAAGGCTCCCGCCATGACATTTTCCAAGACTGTCATGCGCTTCAGCGGCTTAACCACCTGAAAGGTCCGGCCAATACCTAGCCGACAAATCTCGTGAGTGGACATGCGCGTGATTGGTATCCCTTTGAAAATAATCTCCCCGCTATTTGCCGGATAGTAATTATTTATGGTGTTGAACAGGGTGGTCTTGCCCGAGCCATTGGGACCAATGAGGCCAAAAATCTCTCCTTGCTCTAGACCCACAGTTATATCATTGACGGCCACCAAACCACCAAATTTCCTTACTACATGGTTAATATCCAAATAGGCCATTTTTATTCACCTCCGACATATACTGGCTTTTTACCACGGAAGAGGCGCTTTATCTTATCCCCCTCACCGGCAATTCCGTTGGGAAGAAACATGATTACCAAAACTAAAATTAAGGCAAATATCAAATAGTGTATCGTTCCTATCACCGGCCCGGCGAAGGCGCGCAGCAACTCGCTAAGGAGGACAAAGATGGTTGCCCCGAGAGCCGGCCCCCAGAAGGTACCAGGCCCTCCCAGCATTACCGACAGGATCATCGTTGCTGATATTATTAAAGGGAATACCGTGTTAGGCTCAATAAAGGCCATATAATTCATGTAAAACGCTCCCGCCAGCCCGATAATGCCGGCACAGGGAATAAGAGCATACATCTTATATTTAGTGCTGGGAATCCCCAGACCTTCAGCAGCATCTTGGTCTTCTCTGATGGAGACAAAGTAATAGCCAAACTTGGACTTCATCAGGCGATAAACAACATAAAGGCTCAAGGCCGCTATTGCCAGGACCATGTAATAATAGGGCAATTTCTCCATACCCCAGGTGCGCTCAATTACTATGCCCAGTGGTCCAGCACTCATTTCCACCCAGTTAAGGAATATTATCCGGATTGTCTCGCATACTGCCAACATAGACAGGACAAAATAGCCACCACGCAGACGGAAAGTAACCAGTCCAATAGGAATGGCCACCACGATGGCCAAAAGGGGTCCCGCTATCACCCCCCACCAGGGTGATATACCCCAGTGAAGATAAAGCATCCCGGCTCCATAGGCTCCTAAGCCAAAGAAGGCAGCACTCCCCAGGGATGCTTGCCCGCAGTATCCTCCCAGTAGGTTCCAGCCCGTGGCCATGGCTACCCACATCATTACCAGGATGAGTATATGCTGAAAATAACCGCCTAAAAAGGGGGGAAGGGCTATAGCCACTATCCCCAAGATTGCCGGTAAAAACCAACTCTTTTTTGCCATTATGTCACCTCTTAATTACTGTTTTGAGCCCGCCAGGCATGAACAAGAGGACAAGAAGAAAGATGACGAAGCCCACAACATCCTTATATCCCGGGGCCCAATAAACAGCACCCAGGGATTCCGCCATGCCAAAAACCAAGCCACCGGAAAGAGCCCCCACAGTGCTTCCAGCACCCCCGAGAATGGTGATGATAAGGGCTTTAATGGTAAAAGGAACGCCGATATCGGGAAAGAGATAAAATATGGGCAGCAACAAAGCCCCCCCGGCAGCAGCCAGAGCCATACCCAAGCCAAAAGTAAGACTGGAGACCCGCAGGGCATCAACCCCCATATATTTTGCCGCATCCAGGTCCTGAGCGGTCGCCCGAATTGAGCGGCCAAAATCAGTCCTGGTAAGCAGGATATGGAGACCAGCAACAAAAGCCATAGCAATGCCAAAACTAATTAGCTGGGGAAGACTGATCGACATATCACCAATGTAAAGGCACTTGGAAGAAAACGGCGTATAGACAGAGCGGAAGTCAGATTTAAAGATAACTCTGATGATCTCAACAAAAACAAGACCAATGGCCAGAGTTAACAGCACCTGAGTCTGGGGTAGAATGGTATCAACGAAGCGAACACGATGGATAGAGTATCTCTGCAGCAAATAACCAATACCAAAGAGGCAGGGCATAGCGACAAACATAGCGATATAAGGGTGGAGCCCGAGGGATGTGAACAGAGCAAAGCAAACATACATGGCCACCATCATTAAGTGCCCGTGGCCAATGTTGATAATTTTCATCACCCCCAGTATCAAGGTCATGCCAATGGCAATAACAGCATAAACGCCTCCCATCAAGAAGCCACAAATAATTGTCTGACCAAATAAAGCCATATTAATTTACCACCTTTTGAAGAGTAGGGGGGTTAAAACCCCCCTACTTTCATTACCTTTCTTCCCACTTAGGAACAGGAAAGATATAATCAGCTGATTTTGCCTCTACAGGCCAGACCCACTCTTGTACCAGGTTTTGCCACTGCGTGACGTAGGTAACAGGCAAGCCCTGATTGGTGTAGCAGTGTCCCATATCGTCGCACCAATCTTTATGCTCTATCAGACCCATGGTTGTCATCAGCTTGGTCTCCGTGAGAGCCTCTCGGATGGTCTCCCGGTTAATGGTCTCCCCGGCGGCGTCAATCCTCAGCAGGGCATCCAGACATATCATCCATTGAGCAAAACCCTGGGCTCCATGGTAATCAGGCTCGGCACCATAGGACCCTAGATAGCCTTCGTAATATTCTTGATTAGTCCACTTCACACCAGCCAGCTCGCCTTCCCAAGGAGCAAATGGACTCCAGAGTGCCGTGGTGAGGATATAATTAGCATTCTCACCAGCATTGACCACGAACTCAGGCATGGTATAGCCTCCCGCCTGACCCATAAAACACAGAACATTGAGCCTTAGCTCCCCCGCCTGTCTGGCGATCAGCGAGGCATCCATAAGGTAAGAAACGGCCATAATCATGTCCGGCTTAGCCGCCTTTACCGCCGCCAGCATAGGCTTAAGGTCTATGGCATCAGAGTCATATGGTTCGTCATAGACAAGCTCAATACCTCTAGCCTCAAAGTTAGCGCGCAGAGCCTCTGCCGAGCTAGTACCCCAGTCAGTCATCTCATAAAACAGGGCTACCTTCGACACCCCCCCTGGCATGAGCACTTCGTCTATCATCGGCCACATGTTGTCGCCATAGTGGGATGCCGGCACTCTAGCGCCGGAGAATACCCATTCCCAACCTTCCATGGTGATGGCATCTTTGGAGCTATTGCAAATAAGGAAAGGAACCTTGAGGTCGTTAGCCGCCGCAGCCTGAACCACACCACAAGAGCTGGTATAACCTCCCAGCACTACATCAGCCTCATCCAGGGTAGCCAACTTCTCAAAAGCAGATTTGGCCGTTGCCGGGTCTCCTCGGTTATCCTCGATTACAAACCTGATTGGCCTACCACCTACTTCCTCAACACCAAACTTAGCATATGCCAGCTGGATTGATAGCCAGTCCATCGTCCCGAAGTTGGCTTTGGCTCCCGTCAGTGGGAAGTTAATGCCAATCTTGATGGGACCTGTAGGAACCTCTTCCTCTTCCTCTTCCTCTGGTGGAGCGACTTCTGGCGCACAGCCAGGTAAAGCAAATGCCGCTACTAACACCACAACCAACCCCAAAAGCAATCCCAACTTAACCTTCTTCATTTTTACCTCCTTTTACTTTATTCCTGATTTAGCATCTTACATCCCAACCTATCTACATCCATAGACACCACCTCCTTTAGCAACCTCACTAGGCTGTTTAATTTTGCCCCAGATCCAAAACTAGATTTGCCTCATTCAGCTTTACTACCCATTCACCCCAAAATTTTCGTAGTGCGCCCCTTTAGGGTCGTGCACGGGGCTAAAGCCCCGCACTACATTTCTAAACACCCTCCACTCTCTCTTGTTGCCATGAGCTAAGTTTAAATACTTATAATATATGCATCTAGAATACTATGTCAATACTTTGCCATCCATTTATATAATTTTTTCAAATAAATTGAGGCCGTTTTGCCACTCTGCATGTAAGCTCTGAGCCCTTCGCTTACTGTCATTCTGAGCCTCCCCCTGTCATTCTGAGCGCAGCGAAGAATCCCAGAGACCCTTCACTCCGTTCAGGGTGACAAAGGAGGGTTGTCATTTTGAGGGAGCGAAGCTACCGAAGAATCTCCTCGTCACTCCATTCAGAGCTTCAGCTCACCCAGATAAGCTCCGCGAAGAATCCCTCACCTAACCTCTCATGTAATGAAGTCTCTTTTCCTTACAAGAGAGGAATAAGGTGAGGGTGACAAAATAAACACCTCAAATAATTTTGCCTTGACAGCTTGGCCCAGAATGATAAGATAGGAAACAATTTGAAGTTGTCGCTAATTGCCATAGATGGCCCGGTAGCAGTAGGCAAGAGCAGTGTGGGCTCATTACTAGCTAAAAAACTTGATTATGTTTTCTTTGATACTGGCCTTATGTATCGCGCCTTTACTTGGAAAGCACTTAAATTTGGCATTCCGCCTACCAATGAAAAAGAGCTTTCTCAGCTCGCTGGTATAACTAAATTTGATTTCGTTTCACATCAAGAAGGATATCTCTTCCCTCTTATTGATGGTAAAGATGTTTCTGCTGAGCTACTTTGCCCCGAGATAGAGGAGCAAGTTTCCTTGATATCGAAGGTAGCCGGGGTGCGCCAGATGATGGTATCAGAACAGCAGGTGGTAGCCCAGCGAGGGAAAGTGATAATGGCAGGCAGAGACATTGGCACGGTGGTTTTACCCTGGGCGGAACTAAAGATTTTCTTGGTTGCTTCTGTCGAAGAGAGAGCTAATCGCAGGTATAAGGAATTACTGGAGCGAGGAGAGAAGGTAGATTACGATGCTACTCTTGCTGACCTCGAGAGGCGCGATGACATTGATACCCACCGCACTATTTCACCACTTAAGCCTGCTGCCAATGCTATAATCATTGATACAGAAAAACTTAGCCTAAAGCAAGTTGTGGATAAAATATATAATTTGGCGGCCAAACTTAGCTAGTTAGAGATTACCTCGCCTTCGGCTCAGAATGAGGGTGTTTAAAATGTAGTGCGACCCTTTAGGGTCGTGCACGAGGCTAAAGCCTCGCACTACGAAAATTTTTGCGAGATCAGGTATTAAAACTGAGTGAGACAATTCTAGTTTCGTATCGGAGGCAAAATTAAGCAGCCTAAATAGCAACAAAGGGGTGGTTACCCAAATGACTCTATCTCAAAGGATTGTCTTAGCCATACTCAAACTTCTCTCCAAGATTTTCCTTTCCTGGAAAGTTAAGGGGAGGGAGAATGTGCCCTTAAATGGCCCGCTCACCGTGGTATCCAATCATGTTCACCTTGTTGATGGCATATTGCTGCAGCTTAGCTTTCCCAGGTGGATTAATTTTATGGCTAAACAGGAGCTTTTTCGCTATCCTTTCTTAAGAATCATCTTCCGGTGGGCACAAGCCTTTTCCGTGCCTCGTCGAGGGACAATTAAGGATAAGCGAGAGGCAGTTAAGCAAGCCAAAGAGATACTAAACAAGGGGCTAGTTCTGGGTATGTTCCCCGAGGGTAAGAGAAACCGCGATGGCAAGCTTTTACCTGGTAAATCAGGTTCGGCTGTAATTGCTTCACAAACGGGTGTTGCTTTGCTTCCTATTGGCATTATTGGCACAGAGAAGCTTAAAGGGATAAGCTGGCTATGGAAGCGTCCTGGCATAGTCATCAATATTGGCCAGCCTTTTGAGCTTCCTTCAAGTGATGGCCGGTTAACCAAATCGCAAACTAAAATGTCCACTGACTTAATGATGAACAAAATCGCTGCCCTTCTGCCCCCGGAAAACCGAGGATGGTATGGAAATTGAGAAAGCTCGAGAACTTGGCTTATGCTTTGGCGTGAGACGAGCCATCAAACTGTTAAAGGAAGCGGCAAGCAAATACGGCAATATAGAGACCCTGGGACCAGTAGCGCATAATCAGCAGTTGCTGCAAGCATTGACCAAAGTAGGGATAAAACCGATAGACAACCTAGAACAGGTTCAAGGCAAAATCCTGGCGGTAACCACCCACGGGGTAAGCCCACAAGTACTATCTCAAATCGAAGCCCGCCATATCAAATTAGTTGATACTACTTGCCCTATAGTTCTCCAGGCTCAAAATGCCACCAAGGAGTTAGCCGATAGTGGCTTTGATATTATCATCTTCGGGGAGGCGGAGCACCCCGAGGTTAAAGGATTGCTGGGTTGGGCGGGAAATAAAGGTATCGCTGCTCTTGAGGTAAAACAATTATTAGCTGCTAACAAAACGACGCCATATCGCCTAGGCATCATCTCTCAAACCACTCAAAGCCACTCTGCCTTCATCGAGTTCATAATACAGCTTATAGCTGCCCTTCCTTCTGTCATTGCGCGCGAAGCGAAGCAATCTCTTAAGGAAATACGCATCATCAATACCTTATGTCAAGTAACTCAAAAACGCCAAGGAGAGGCTATAAGATTGGCGCAAAAAAACCAGCTTATGATAGTGATCGGGGGACATGACAGTGCCAATACTAAACGCCTGGCTGAAGCATGCTCACCCCTAGTGGAAACTCATCTGGTGGAAGGAGCAAGTGAGGTGAACCGCTCCTGGCTTGCAGGTAAACACCATATTGGCATCGTTGCTGGGACATCCACTCCAGATGAGGCTATAGAGGAGGTGGTAGCTAGGCTAAAGTCCCTACCGGGGGTTTAGTTATCACCCTGAGCGATAGGAAGGGTCTCACAGATTCTTCGGCCTACGGCCTCAGAATGACACACAGCGAAAAATTTTTAGCCTAGCCGATTGCTCAGCTTCCTGCCACCAATGAGGTGGAAGTGAAGATGAGGCACCACCTGTCCCCCTTCAGGACCACAGTTTACCGCCAAACGATAGCCGCTCTCCGCTATCCCTTCTTTCTCAGCTAGGTTCCTGGCTAATATTATCAGGCGTCCTATAAGCCCCTGTTGTTGCTCAGTAAGCTCTGTTAAAGATGCGATGTGAGTTTTGGGTATGATGATTACATGCTTAGGCGCCTGAGGGTTGATGTCTCTGAAAGCCAAGAATTCCTTATCTTGGTAAACAATATCACCGGGTATCTCACCGGCAACAATGCGGCAAAAAAGACATCCCTCAGCCATGCTTATTTTCTATTAACTTTATCTAGGACAGGCCCATTGAAAGGCAAGTTATCGTTCTGCTAATGCCTGGGATGGGATGAATCTTCCCGGTAACCAGATTTCCGATGCCCTCAAGGTCCTGAGCCTCGACTGCGGCAATGATGTCGTAAGGTCCAGTTACAGCATCAGCCGATTTTACCCCCTCCACCTTGCCCAGAGCAGTAACGACGTTCTTAGTTTTCCCGACTCCAATCTCGATAAGTACAAAAGCTTTGACTGCCATGCTCCACCTCCTTATCAAATTTTAACCCGATATGTCTTTTAGTGCAACCGAAAGACTCTTCCATGATTTCGCTTGCTTCAAATTATTATATACTTTACTATAATTGTAGAAAGCTTGTGGGTTAGAGAGCGTTTATTTTGTCACCCTGAGCCGAACCCCTGAGCGCAGAGAAGGGGATAGCGAAGTGTCTAGATTCTTCGCGGAGCCTGTCCTGAGCGGTGTGAGATTCTTTGCTATGCTCAGAATGACGAGGGGCGAAGGGCTCAGAATGACAGGAGGAGGTTGCTAAATAGCCTCTGGGCTAAATTGTGTCAAAGTATTTTATCTGGACCATCGGCTGCCAGATGAATAAGGCAGAATCGCTGCGGATAGCCAGCTATCTGGATTTCCTCGGCTATCAAGCTGTACCCTCCTTCTGGGAAGCTGACTTAGTAGTGCTCAATACCTGTGTCGTGAGGCAGAGTGCCGAGGATAAAGTTTTGGGCACGTTGGGTTTGTTGAAAGGGCTAAAAAAGGAGCACCCAAATCTCTCTATACTGGTTACTGGCTGTTTTGTTGATTCCAACATCGCAGGATTGAAGAGAAGATTTCCCCAGGTTGATTTTTTCTTCAAGCCAGGAGCTTACTCCGAGCTAACTAACTGGACTCGAAAGCAGGGCATTTCTACCGCTGAGCAAGGATTGCTTCGCTACGCTCGCAATGACACATGGAAGATTCTTCCTCCTTGCGCCTTTGTCCCCATCATCCAGGGTTGCAATAAATTTTGTTCTTACTGTATCGTCCCATACAGGAGAGGTAGAGAGGTAAGTCGTCCTTTAGAAGAAGTAGTTTGTGAAGTCAAAGGGCTGGTGAAGCAAGGAGTAAGGGAGGTAATTTTGCTGGGGCAGAATGTCGATTCTTATGGCCACGATTTGCCTGGCAATCCTGATTTGGCTGATTTGTTAACCAAATTAAACAACATTGACGACTTAGCTAGAATTCGCTTTTTGACTAACCATCCTAGAGATATGAGCCAAAGTCTCATTGAAGCTATGGCTTCCCTGGACAAAGTTTGCGAACATTTAGAGCTACCTATTCAGTCAGGCGATGATGATATACTGAAGGCTATGAGGCGAGGCTATACTGTGGAGCAATATCGTAAGCTTATCCACGCTATTCGATATCATATCCCTCAACTATCTTTGAGCACTGACATTATCGTTGGCTTTCCCGGGGAAACTGAGGAGCAATTTGAGCATACTTATTCTTTGCTAGAAGAAATGCGGTTTGATGTTGTTCATGTGGCCGCTTATTCTCCTCGCCCTGGCACCATCGCCGGGAGAAAATATGAAGATACTGTTCCCCCAGAAGTTAAGAGGGAAAGATTTAATAAAATTGAACAACTCCAGGCAAATATAGCTGCTGAGCTAAACTCCGCTTACCGAGGCAAGACAGTGGAGGTATTGGTGGAAGGTGAGAGGAAAGGAAAGTGGTATGGACGCACCAGAAGTGCTAAGCTAGTATTCTTTGAAAACAAGGATGATTGCACAGGGCAACTGGTGAAAATCAGGATTGAGAAAACAAGCCCATGGGCACTGCAGGGCAAGGTTGGATATAATAGCTAATTAAAAAGGAGGAATGCAATGGAACAACTTCAAGGCATAGCCCCAATTCTCTTTCTGGTATTGATCTTCGCCGCGATGTATTTCTTTATGATTAAACCACAGCGCAAGAGACAGAAGGAACAGCAAGAACTAGTGCAGGAACTGAGAAGGGGAGATAAGGTGGTTACCACTGGCGGAATCTATGGACAAATTGAAAACCTCAGCCAGGATACTGTAGTTCTGCGGATAGAATCAGGGGCAACAATTAAGGTAGCTAGAATCAGCATAGCCGGCAAACAAGGTAAACAGGTAAGATAGAGAGAGATAATTAGCTCACAGCAGACAGCAGTCAGCAATTAGCTGATAACTGAAGGCTGAAAGCTGATAGCTGAAAGGTGAATCCCAAACAAGCTAAAGAAAGGATAGCTAAGCTAAAAAGGGAGCTTAACGCTATTATCGTAGCTCATAATTACCAGCGCCCCGAAGTGCAGGATATCGCTGACTTTACCGGTGATTCTCTTGAGCTAGCGCAGAGATGTGTTGGCGCCGATGCGGAGATAATCGTCTTGTGCGGCGTTCGCTTTATGGCTGAGACAGCAGCTATTCTTAATCCAGCTTCTACAGTGCTCTTATCTCATCCTGATGCTGGCTGTCCTTTAGCAGACATGATCAATGTTGGGGAGCTAAAGCAATGGAAAGAGAGATACCCCAAAGCTACTGTGGTGGCTTATGTTAACACTACTGCGGCAATTAAGGCGGAAAGCAATATCTGCTGCACCTCGGCTAACGGGATTGAGGTGGTGACCTCCCGCCTAGCTAAGGAAATCCTTTTTATCCCTGATCAAAACCTAGGACATTATATTTCCACCAAGACCAACAAAAGAATGATTCTCTATCCCGGCTTCTGTGATACTCATGCTAAGGTTACTGCTGAGCAAGTTAGCTTAGCCAAGCAGAGGTATCCCCAGGCCAAAGTTTTGGTTCATCCTGAATGCCGTCCAGAGGTTATAAATTTGGCTGATGCTGCTTTAAGCACCTCACAAATGCTTCGACATGCTAAACAAAGCAACAATAAAACTTTCCTCATCGGCACGGAGGAGGGAGTATTGCATCCCTTAAGGAAGCAAAACCCAGAAAAGGAATTTCACCTCATCTCAGATAACTTTATCTGCCCTGATATGAAGAAAACGACACTAGAAACGGTTATCGAAACTATGCAGACAAAAAGCAACGTGGTCACCGTGCCCGAGGAAACAAGAATAAAAGCCAAGCAGGCTATTGATAGGATGCTGGCCATAACCTGAAAGGAAAGATCCCCTCTCCCTTCACGGAAGAGGGGAAGGGCGAGGGTGGAAAAAATGTTTAAAAAAAATCGTAGCACCGAGGTTTTAGCCTCGATGGAAGAGATTATTAACCGTGCTTTAGCTGAAGACCTCGGCAAAGGCGATGTCACTACTGAAGCTTTAATACCAAATGACCAGCAAGGGAGTGCCTCCATTATAGCAAAGGAACAAGGCATTTTAGCTGGAATCGATGTAGCTAAGAAGGTATTCCACAAAGTAGATCCAGGGCTAAGAATGGACGTTTTGCTTGAAGATGGATCCAGGATTAAGACGAGTGATGTAATCGCCAGGGTAGAAGGCAAAGTAGCTAATATTCTAAAAGCAGAGAGGGTGGCTTTAAATTTCCTGCAGAGGCTGAGCGGGATTGCCACGGAAACAAATCGCTATGTGGAAGCAGTCGAAGGATTGCCAGTGCACATTATGGATACCAGAAAGACAACCCCTAGCTTAAGGTTACTGGAGAAATATGCTGTCAGAGTTGGTGGCGGTGAAAATCACCGTA
>JAGMBH010000037.1 GCA_023129815.1 Dehalococcoidia bacterium | reverse complement strand
CGCACAAAGTCGGCAATTGACATCTCCTGTCTTCCCTCTAACTGAACTTGACAAAGCCCTAGAATGCCATCTCCAGTCACTACCCCCACTTTGGGTGGCTGTCGCAAAGCTATCACCTTTCCTACTTCACCCCTTGCCAGCCTGCTAACGGGAGCAGCACTATGGATTTTGAGCCGCTTGCCTTGCCACCAGGTATAGCAGCCCGGCCAAGGATTGAAAGCCCTTACTCGTTGCCACAGCTCCACTGCTGGGAGATGCCAATCTATCTCGCCATCTTTGCTGGTTATCAGTCTGCTATAGGTAGCCTGGGACTCGCCTTGCGGCTGTGGTTCAAGCTCCCCCTTAAGCCATTTAGGCAGGGTGTCCATCAAAAGCCCAGCCCCCACATGAGCTAATTTGGCTGTAAGAGAGCCAGTGGTACCCGTAGCAGCAATATCCACCTTTTCCTGGGCTAAGATCGGCCCGCTATCTAAGCCCTCGTCCATTAGAATGATAGTAACGCCGGTGAGTAAATCTCCACAAAGAAGAGAGGTAGCTACTGGAGATGGACCTCTATACTGAGGCAACAGTGAAGGGTGGATGTTAAGACAACCAAATTTAGGCAGAGACAATACCTTCTGAGGAAGGATCTGCCCGAAAGCAGCAACTACAATCAGCTCTGGCTTAAGACTAGCCAAATCCTCTACTACTTCTGCTGTCTTAAGAGTATTCGGCTGAATGACGGGAATTTTATGCTCCCTGGCCAGCTCTTTTACCGGGGAAGGTGTAAGCCGTTGCCTTCTACCAACTGGCTTGTCAGGCTGAGTATATACAGCAACCACTTGATATGGACTGCGGAACAAAGACTCCAGTATGGGGACAGCAAACTGTGGAGTACCCATGAAAACTACACACATTTCCACGTCAAAGACATTTTCCCTAATTTCTTTTGTTATGTCAAAACCTCCCTAGAGAAAAAACAAGACCGTCTGATAACCTAAAATTTGTATCCTTACCATCCCACTTTGCCTCAACTGTCTCTTCAGCTATCCTCTTGGCTAATAATGAGAAGCAGGTCGGGGAGTAAATTGGAGTCGGCAAAACAGATTTGGGAAACGGCACTAGGGGAACTTCAAATTCAAGTCAGCAAAGCAAATTATACTACTTGGCTTAAAAATAGCCAGGGCATAAGTTACCAAGAAAATGTTTTTGTTGTTGGAGTTCCCAGCGCCTTTGTCGCTGAATGGTTAACTAAGTCCCTCCATTCCTTGGTAAGCAAAACCCTAGCCCAAATTATAGGTGGGGATGTTGATGTTCAGTTTACCGTTCACAATCAAAACCAACTAACGAATGGTTCTTTAGCCTATGCCAATCAACCAGATGGCGGGATAAGCACCAAAGCTAAAATAGACAGGTTCAATCCAAAATACACTTTTGCTAATTTTATCGTTGGTGATTGTAATCGCTTAGCTTACGCCGCCACAATAGAAGTAGCTGAAAATCCAGGGCATAGCTACAATCCTCTTTTCATCTACAGCAGCACGGGGCAAGGTAAGACACATCTGCTACATGCCATTGGGCATAGGGCAATAAGCAATGGACTAAAAGTAGCTTATACTAGCGCAGAACAGTTCACCAATGAATTTGTACTGGCTATCAAACAAGGGCAGGTCGAAGATTTTCGCGCTAGACTCAGGACAGTTCACATCTTCCTGTTTGACGATATTCAATTTATAAGTGACAAAAAACAAACCCAACAATGCTTCTTACAAACCTTCAATGATCTATATAACAATAATCGCCAAATCATCATTACTGCTGACCGCCCTCCTAAAGACATGGCATTACTTAGCAATAAGCTAAAATCACGTCTTGAATGGGGTCTTGTTACCCCTATTCAGCCACCAGACTTTGAGTCGCGCCTCTCTATCCTACGAGCTAAGGCAAAGGAAACGATGATAACAATCACTGATGAAGTGCTGCAACTTTTAGCGAAACAAATAAGGGAAAATGTCCGCCAGCTTGAAGGTGCTCTAATATATTTAACCGCTCGAACTAAGCTAACTGGAATGGAACTTACTCTACAAACAGTTAACAAGTTATTAACAAGCACTGCTGATAAGCAAGGCAGCGAGGTAATAATGCAAGTGGTAGCTGATTATTTCAACCTTACCGTAGAGGAGTTAACTGGCAAAAGGAGAGATAGGAAGACCGCTTTAGCACGCCAAATTGTAATGTACCTTATGCGGGAAGAAGATAATTGTTCTTTCGCCGAAATTGGCAAGGGGTTAGGCAATAGAAACCATGCCACAATCGTTCATGGTTATGAAAAAATAGCTGCTGAAATGAGCGTTAACTCTAAATTGTATCATCAAATCTTAGGGATTAAAGGAAAAATTGACTTAAGCAAAGCTTCCAGAGAGAAATATTAAAATAATGTTAATAACTGCCCTCGGGGGTAAAATTGAATTGTTAAAACCTTGGCCTTTATTTTGGGAGTAAACTTACTGTCTTTTATATTCTTTAATTGGCAACTCCTCCTAATTATTATTGTTCTTATTAATAAATTTCCTATTAAGAAATGTAATATAAGTAATTTTTAGTATTAAAATAAAGCGATGAATATAGGTATCCTTGGTGGCACATTTGACCCTATTCATGTGGGGCATCTTGTTGTAGCTGAGGAAGCAAGGGTAAAGCTAGGCTTAGCTAAAGTTCTCTTTGTGCCTGCCGGGCAGCCATGGCTCAAAGTAGACCATGTTGTTACCCTGGCGAGCCATAGAGTAGAGATGGTGCGCCTGGCTATTGCTGGTAATTCTTATTTTAAACTTTGCCCTCTTGAAGTAGAACGCCCCGGCCCTTCTTATACTATAGATACTATAACTGCTCTTCAAAGCCAATTGGAGGTACAGTCTTTCTTTTTCATCCTTGGTAGTGATAGCCTTGCTGGACTTCACTTATGGAAAGAGCCAGCTAAGCTAGTACAAATGTGTCGGTTAGTAATTGTTCCCAGGTTGGGTTTAAGCTTGCCAGATTTAAAATCCTTGGAAGCATCTGTCCCTGGAGTGACTAGTAATATCGTTCAACTTGATACGCCTATCATTGGTGTCAGCTCTTCGGAGATCCGACAGCGTGTGGCTCAAGGATTGTCTATACGTTACTTAGTGCCTGGCAAGGTGGAGAAGTATATCGCGGAGCAAAAGCTATATCTAGGAGGTAGCGGGTAGTTACTACAC
>JAGMBH010000036.1 GCA_023129815.1 Dehalococcoidia bacterium | reverse complement strand
TGCGAGGCAAGACTTCGTTGCCCATCAGCATATGAAACGCCTGATCGGCAGCTATGGCATCTTCTATCTCTACTCTAAGCAGCGTTCTGGTATCAGGATTCATTGTTGTTTGCCATAGCTGTTCAGGGCTCATCTCACCCAGCCCTTTATACCTCTGGATCTCCTGCTTGTTCCCCTCCAACTCCTTAATCTTTCTCTCCTTTTCTTGCTCCGAATAAATCCAAAATTGCTGCTTGCCAGACTTTATACGGTAAAGAGGTGGCTGGGCTATGAAAAGGTATCCCTGGTTAATTAACTCCATCATATGGCGATAGAAAAAGGTAAGAAGCAAGGTGCGAATGTGAGAACCATCAACATCGGCATCGGTCATGATGATTATTCGCTGATACCTGAGCTTGGAAAGATCGCCTTGACCATCAATATTTGCTCTTAAAGCTGTAGCAATAGCTCTTAGCTCTTCATGCTCGATAATCTTGTCTTTGGTGGCTTTTTCCACATTAAGTATTTTGCCTCTAAGGGGGAGGATAGCTTGAAAGCGGCGATCTCGACCCTGCTTAGCTGAGCCGCCGGCTGAGTCACCTTCGACTAGGAAAAGCTCGCATAATGCCGGATTTTTCTCTGAGCAATCAGCCAGTTTTCCCGGTAACGTTGATGCTTCGAAGCCAGTTCTTTTAAGGATGAGGTCACGGGCCTTACGTGCCGCTTCTCTGGCTTTGGCTGAGGTGAGGCATTTCTCTAAAATTGCCCTTGCCTCGTCTGGATGTTGTTCAAGGTAAAGAGATAAGTTATCTGCTACCACAGATTCAACCTGGCTTCTCACCTCAGGATTTCCAAGCTTCGCTTTGGTTTGCCCCTCGAATTGAGGCTCGGGAAGTTTTATATTGATAATAGATACTAATCCCTGGCGTACATCCTCGCCGATCAGATTTGGTTCGGTGTCTTTGATAAGTTTATTCTTCCGAGCATAATCATTGAGGGCGCGAGTTAATGCTGAGCGAAAGCCAGTGAGATGGCTCCCCCCATCTCTAGTATTGACACAGTTAGCGAAGGAGAAAGCGGATTCTGTGAAGCTGTCATTATATTGTAGGGCTGCTTCGACTACGGTGGAATTGACTGTAGCTGAAAGATAGATGGGGTAATGGTGAATAACGGCTCTATTTCTATTCAGGCGGTGAACAAAGCTAGCTATGCCCCCTTCAAAATAGAAAGTTTTCCCCTGGTCAGTCCTTTCATCGTTAATAGATATTTGCACTCCTTTATTCAGGAAAGCTAGCTCCCTTAATCGCTGGCAGGTTGTATTAAAGTCATAATTAATGCCTTCGAAGATTTCTTTATCAGCAAGGAAGGTGACTGTAGTGCCCGTATCAAGGGCATCTCCAATGAGTTGCACCTCACCCGTGGGGATTCCCCGCTGGTATTCTTGAAGGTAGATTTTCCCCTGGCGCCTAATCTCAACTCGAAGCCAGGAGGATAGGGCATTTACTACCGAAGCACCAACGCCATGCAAACCACTAGATATGTTATAGACAAGTCCTCCGAACTTGGCTCCAGCATGCAGGCGGGTCATTACTGCCTCCAGCGCAGTAATATCTGCTGTAGGGATAGGCTCTATAGGGATACCACGCCCATTATCAATTACAGTGATGCTATTATCGTTATGAATTATTACCTCAATTTGATCACAGAAGCCGGCCATTGCTTCATCTATGCTGTTGTACACTATTTCGTAAAGGAGACGCTGTAATCCTTCACGGCCAGTGCCACCAATATACATTCCAGGGCGTAAGCGGACGGCCTCTATCTCATCTAAGATTTGAATATCTTCAGCCGTGTAGTTATTTATCTCATTTTGGGACATGGCTAATTCATCTCTTTATACTCATGCATTTTTGCGGAGTAAAAATTGCCTCACAGTGGCAGGGAAGGATTTAAGCTTTCTCTCGGTGTTAATAGCTAAGAGCACTATATCTATTATAGCATATCTGGAGATAGAAGGTGGTTTTGATGCTATCCTGATTTTTGCTTCTGTTTAAACGCTACAACTACCTCGGCTAGAGGGACAACTTTCTGTTCTCCGCTCTTCATATCTCGCAATATTACCGTTTGGCTTTCAACCTCTGCTTTGCCTATGAGGAGCGCATTATCAATGCCCAACGAGTTAGCCTGCCTCAACTGTCCTTTTAGACTTCTATCGCCTGCGGCCGCAATGACGGCAATTCCACCTTGGCGTAGCTCGGAGGCGAGCTTTATTGCTCTGATTTTAGCTCTTTCTCCTAAGTAGGCGATAAAAGCGGTAGGCTTAGACAGAGCGGGGATGGCTATTTTTTGTCTTTTTAAATTTAATATAATTCTTTCTATGCCAGCGGCAAAACCCACTCCAGCAGTGGGTTTTCCTCCTAGTTGTTCAATGAGGTTGTCATAGCGGCCACCGCCTCCAAGGGCGCTTTGTGCCCCTTCCTCTCGAGGACCAACTTCAAACACTGTCCTGGTGTAATAATCTAGACCACGTACCAATCTGTAGTTTAATTGGAAAGGAATACCTAAAGCCTCTAAATATTGTTGCACGCTTTGGAAATGTGCTTGGCACTCAGGGCATAGGTAATCTGTGATTCTTGGTGCTGTCTCAGCAATCTTTTGACATGAGGCCTTTTTGCAGTCAAGTAAGCGGAGAGGATTTCTGAGCAGCCTAGCTTTGCAATCTGGGCATAAATTAGCTGTATAGCTGGAGTAGTGCTGCCTTAGCGCCTCTATATACTTGGGTTGGCAGAGGTTACAGCCAATGCTATTAAGCTGGCAGGAGAATCCAGAGAGGCCTAGAGAGAGGAAGAATCGCCGTGCCATCTCGATCACCTCGGCATCCAGGGCGGGGTCGGCGTCACCTATAGCTTCGTAGCCAAACTGATGATGTTGGCGATAGCGACCAGCTTGAGGGCGCTCATATCTGAAAGCAGGGCCAATGTAATAGAGTTTCACCGGTTGGGGTAAATTAAATAATCCATGCTCTAGGTAGGCGCGGCAAACTGGTGC
>JAGMBH010000035.1 GCA_023129815.1 Dehalococcoidia bacterium | reverse complement strand
CAACAGCTATCTGCCCCCCAGCAACAGTGGGGGCGAAGAGTTGAGAATCTTCAAATATTGGCGTGGTCAAGAGCTGGTAGCCATAAAGCTGGCATAAGGAAGCAGCTTTTTCCTCCACATATTTCCAGTAAGCTTGCTCTTGCGGTAGGATGTCTGATGTGCCCCGGGGCGCTTTATACACGAAGCCTCCCTTCCATTGTTTTTAATTTAGTTTACCATAATAAGCTAGCATAATTTAAGTTAAAGAGTTGCTTTGGTTTTTTTCTTACGTTATTATAAACTTAGGATATGGAGATAAGCGCGCTTATAGCGAAAGCCAGCGAATATCTACCTGGTGACAAGGTAAGCCTGATTGAAGCAGCTTACGAGTTTGCCTCACAGGCCCACCAGGGGCAAATGCGCAAATCGAGAGAGCCTTTTTTAGAGCATCCTTTACATACGGCAATGACCTTAGTTGAACTTCGACTTGATGCTGATACATTAGCTGCTGCCTTGCTGCATGATGTTCCTGAGGATTGTGGCATATCACTGGAAGAAGTTGAGGCTAACTTCGGATCTGAAGTAACCAGATTAGTTGATGGCGTGACTAAACTGAGCAAGCTCACAAGCCGAGCTGAAGGTGAACAGAGGAAGTCGAAGGTTCAAGCGGAAAACTTACGTAAAATGCTTGTGGCTACGGCTAAAGACTTGCGGGTGGTTTTTGTTAAATTGGCTGACAGACTACATAACATGCGCACGCTAGGCGCTTTGCCACCAAGGAAACGCCAGGCAATTGCCCAAGAGACGTTGGAGATATATGCTCCTCTGGCGCATCGTTTAGGCATGTGGAATGTGAAGTGGCAACTGGAGGATCTAGCCTTCCGTTATCTGGAGCCACAGCAATACCGTCGGCTTTCTCGCTTGGTGGCGAAAAAACGACTTCAGCGAGAAGGCTTTATAAACGAGGTTAGCCAGACGATGCGTCAGGAATTAAGCCAGGCTGGCATAGAGGCTAAGGTTTTTGGTAGGCCGAAACATATTTACAGCATCTATCAAAAGATGGGCCGGTATGCTGCGCAGGGCAAGGATTTTGGCGACATCCATGACCTTTTTGCCTTGCGTGTATTAGTGGACTCCGTTCCGGATTGCTATAAGGCGCTAGGGGAAATTCACAATTTTTGGCGTCCTATAACCGAAGAATTTAACGATTTTATTGCTAATCCTAAAGATAATGGCTATCGCTCCCTGCATACCACAGTAATGTGCCAAGGCGTTACCCCCCTAGAAATACAAATACGGACTCATGATATGCATCAAATCGCTGAGTATGGGGTAGCTGCTCACTGGAAGTATAAGGGGGGGGAGGCAGATGCGTCATTTGACAATGAAATATCTTGGCTACGTGAGGTTAACGACTGGCGAGAAGAACTCGATAGCGAGGAGTTTCTGGAGTCGGTTAGAACTGACGTCCTTGTGGATCGCGTATATGTCTATACTCCTAAGGGTGAGATAAAGGAGTTGCCCAAGGGTGCCACCCCTCTAGATTTTGCCTTCCGAATTCATACAGACTTGGGCTACCGTTGTATTGGGGCAAAAGTTAATGGACGGCTGGTCCCCTTGAGCCATGTGCTTAATAATGCTGATGTGGTGGAAATCATCGCTGCCAAAGGGGAGAAAGGGCCCAGTTTGGATTGGCTTAACTCCCAACTTGGCTATATTAAAACTTCTCACGCCCGTGGGAAGGTGCGGCAATGGTTCAAAAGGCAGGAGCGAGGTCAGAGTATAGAGACTGGAAAGCATCTTTTGGACAAGGAACTTAAACGTTTAGGTATCAGCTTACCCAATGTTGACAAAGTAGCCCGTCAGTTTAACTATAGTAGCTCAGATGACTTTTTCTTTGCTCTCGGTTGTGGCAGTATCAGCCCTTCTGAGGTGGTGCTTAAGCTAAGCGCAGATTTTGAGCCACCGAGCAAAACAGTCGAGATTTCGCCTCCGAGGAAGATTAGCCCTTCAAGTGTCCGAGTATTGGGCGTTGGTGACTTGTTCACTCGTTTAGCCAGTTGTTGCCATCCATTGCCGGGAGACGAGATTATTGGTTATATTACTCAAGGCCGTGGTATCACCGTGCATCGCCGGGATTGCCCTAATATTATCAATGAGGTAGAAAAGGAGCGACTGATCAATGTCAATTGGGGTGATGTGGAGCAAGTTTACCCGGTAACTATTCAGGTTGATGCCTGGGATAGAGTTGGGTTAGTTCGGGATATTAGTGCTATCATAGCTGACGAAGGGATAAATATTACCGATGTTAATATGACTAGCCATGACGATAATATTATCTTACTATACTTTACCCTCGAAATTAAAAGCACAGCTAAGTTAAGTAGATTGATGTCTAAAATTTACTCGGTATGGAATGTGATAAATGTAGTAAGGAAAGGAGAAGTGAGTGCTAAGCAGTAAGTCAATTAACAAAGCAGCGCGGATGGCGGAAAGAAAGCGATTACGAAATCGCCTGGTGCGAGGTAGCACTAGAACTCAGATAAGTAAGGTACGAAGGCTTATTACCTCTAGGGAATTAGAATCAGCCAAGCAAGAGATGGTGGCAGCCACAAGCAGCATTGATAAAGCTATAAGTAAAGGGGTTATTCATAGGAATAAAGGTGCTAGGCTTAAATCTCGTTTAATGAAGAAGCTAAACGCCGCCGTTGTGGTGGGCCAAAGCAATGTCATTGCGAGCGAAGCGAAGCAACCTCGCAGTAAAAGGAAGGTGGAACAATCTTAAAGAAGCGGAGGTTAATATTTCTTGGCTGCTAAAGCACTTTCTTCAAAGCAAAAGCGTATTATCAGCTTTATCCATGATTTTTTACGCCAAAAGGGCTATCCCCCAGTGTTAGGGATATTGCTAAGGGATGCCAGATAAATACCAAACACTAATATCTAAATCCTAAATATTTGGAATTTTGGATTT
>JAGMBH010000034.1 GCA_023129815.1 Dehalococcoidia bacterium | reverse complement strand
TTTAGAATTTGGGATTTAAGGTAGTGTGATGTTATCCCAATTCAAGGCAGTAGGACATGCCCTTTTTACTCAAGGGCTTGTCTCTCCCTGTAGTGGCAACCTCAGTATAAAGCTGGGAGAGCATCTAGTTATCACACATCGGGGCAGCATTTTGGGGTCCATTGGGGAGGCAGATTTAGTAGAAACTGGTATTGCTAAGAACGATCGGGCTACGCCTTTGGCATCCAGTGAGTTAGCGGTTCATCGTTCTATTTATAAGAACACATCAGCATTAGCTGTGGTGCATGCTCATCCACCCTACGCCGTTGCCTTGTCCTTTATAGAAAAAGAGATTATACCTTGTGATATGGAAGGGCGAGCTCTGTTGCCAAAAGTGCTAATCTTGGGCCAGGGGATAGCGCTAAAGGCTGGAGACCTCGGCGAAGAAATAGCCGAAACCTTGAAGCAATATAAAGTGGTTTTGGTGTGGGGTCATGGAAGTTTTGCTGCTGGCCAGCTATTAGAGGAAGCTTATTACTATACTAGTGTGCTGGAGCAGAGCTGTCGTCTCCTCTATTTGCTCAAGGCTTTAGGGCGAATCCTAACTTAATGGATAAATACTAAGCACTAATATCAAAATCTTAAACGCTTGGGATTTTGGGTTTTGAAATTGTTTAGGAATTAGAGTTTAGAATTTGGGATTTAGCCAAAAAGGTATACCAATCAAGGTATTTAGTATTCCTGCCTAGTATCACCTCTGCGAAGAGCTTTTGTAGCGCCGATGTTATTTTGCCAATTTTACCTGTGCCTACTGGACGGTGGTCAATTTCCACAATTGGGGCTATATGGGCGGCCGTGCCGCTAAAGAAGCACTCATCGGCGAGGTAGAGTTCGCTCTTGTCAACACTTCTCTCTATAGTGTCTAGGCCTAACTCGTTCTTGGCTAGTTTTATCACAGTATCTCTGGTAATGCCCATAAGGATGTTGTCAGAGGAAGGGGGGGTAACTAGTTTCCCATTGATGACAAGGAAGATGTTTTCCCCGCTGCCCTCGGAGACATGTCCATCGTGAGTTAGCAATATTGCTTCGTCAAAGCCGGTTTCACAAGCCTCGGTTTTAGCTAAAGCGCTGTTTACATAAATACCACAGATCTTGCCTCGAGGTGGAATCATGGTATCATCAACGCGGCGCCATGATGAAGTGCAGCAGCGCACTCCCTCTCCAATACCAAGGTAGGGAGGAAGAGTGGTCACGACGATAAAGAAATCGTCCTCCAGGTCATGGAGGCGGACGCCAATAGTTTCGGAGCTTTTGTAGGCTAAGGGGCGGATATATACATCTTCATGGTAGCCGCTCCTTCTTACAAGCTCAGTAGTCAATTGGCATAGCTTATCACTGGAGTAAGGGAGATTGATTTTTAAGATGCGACAACCATTCAGAATGCGGTTATAATGGTCCTTTACGCGGAAGAGGCAGAATCTTTCTTGCTCACTATCCCAATTACCGCGGATACCATCAAAGCAGGCGGTACCATAGTGCAAGGCGTGAGTTAAAATCCCGATTTTGGCTTCAGACAGTGGCATGAATTGCTTCTGGAAAAAAGCATAAGGTGGCATCTTTCCTCCTTTATTAGTTAATTCGGGTCAATTATACCTAGCGCCTCAAGGTAAAAACAAGCCTGACACCTGTCATTCTGAGCCGCAGGCGAAGAACCTCACACTAATGCTCAGGGCCGACATCTGGAGACCCTTCACTAGCGCCCAGGGTGCCAGTTAAGCGTTGAAATGTCCTTGCCTGCCTTTATCGATGCTGGGCCGTATTTTTTTCGAATCTGGTCGATAGCTTTATCTAGATGCTCCAATTTTTCTCTTTCGGAATCAAACATATGGAGCTGCCTTTCCTTGCCAGATAAACGCGACACTCTGATACCGATAAGGCGGATTGGCTTTCCCCTTTGTACTAAAGCTTCGCTCAGTAATTGCCGGGCTGCGGCGAAGATAACCTGACTAACATTGCTAGCTTCTTTTAAGGTAACTTGGCGAGTGATTGTCTTGAAGTCAGCATATCTTAACCTTAAGGTTACACACCTTGCCTGTTTATCTTGATAGCGTAGCTCTGCACTGACTTGCTGGCATAAGTGGCGGAGGTTAGCCTCAAGAAAATGGCGGGCTAAAGTATCTTGAGCAAAAGTTGTTTGCTGGCTAATGGACTTAGATTCACCAGGTGCCTCTACCCTTCGGTCATCTATTCCATTGGCGTAGCGATGAATTACTACCCCGAATTTTCCAAAGTGTTTTTCCACTATATTTAAAGGAAGGGAGGCTAATTCACCTACGGTGGTTATACCCATCCCTTTTAATACCTGCTCTGTTTTTTTGCCCACTCCGGGTAATCTAGCTACCGGGAGAGGGTTTAGGAAGTGGCGCTCTTTCCCCGGGGCTACTTCCAGCAGTCCGTCGGGCTTACATAAATCAGAGGCAATTTTAGCCACCACCTTGCATGTGGCAATGCCCACTGAGGCTGTTAGCCTGAGCTCTCTACGTATTCGGTCTTTTATGGCTAATGCCATTTGGCGCAAAGAGCCATAAGGTTCTTCACATCCAGTAACATCAAGATATGCCTCGTCAAGCCCCAGAGGCTCAATGCAAGGGGAGAAATCAGCCAAGATTTCCATAAACTTGTCTGCCGCCTCTCTATAGCGGGAGAAATTAGCTTGGATAAAAATAGCTTGAGGGCATAGGCGGCGAGCCTTGGATAAAGGCATGCCGGCATGGATGCCGAAGGGGCGTGCTTCATAAGATGCAGAAGCTACCACGCCACGCCGCTCAGGGTCTCCACCAACAATTACTGGTTTTCCCTTTAGCCTCGGATTAACTACTTGCTCCACGGAGACGAAGAAAGCATCCAAATCAATATGGAAAATACCGCGAGCCATGCTGTGAATTATAGATTAGCTTTAGAAAGGTAGCAATGATTAGCTATTATCTTCTGGAAGTGGTCCTCTTTTGTGTTGATAGGGCATGACTTTCTATATCTGCCCATTCGTGATAGGGCTCTGTTAGCACTACGTGACCTGGAAGTCTTTCTGAGCTTATTTTATATTATTGTTCCCCTACAGCACTTAATCGCTCTTGGAAATAACCCCCTTTAGTCTCCTCTCAAAAATACTTCTCTCCAGAAGTATCCTTCTTTGACATTTAAGGTGTTTATCTTAGCATCTGAAAGTGAATCGCGT
Source organism: Dehalococcoidia bacterium (assembly GCA_023129815.1). Taxonomy (GTDB): domain Bacteria; phylum Chloroflexota; class Dehalococcoidia; order GIF9; family AB-539-J10; genus 20-14-all-45-10. Next base: position 3,158 of record JAGMBH010000034.1, on the reverse strand, counting down.
TATCTTAAAAGCTTGAGGTGTTTTAAATCTTCCTCACTCCACTTAGCCTGCTTCTCAATGATGCTTTTTAGAGTTTCTCTGGTAAAAGTCTCGCCAGAACGTGTGAAGGGAACTGTCACTCTTCGACCATCTGGATGATGGTAACGATGATGACTACCTCGCTGGCGGGTAAAAATGAATCCTTCTTTTGACAGAGCTTTTATCAATTCTCGAGCCGTGAGGGAACCAAGTTTTCCATAATCAATCTTGTTCATACATTTACTGTCACCAGGGCTTCCTCAGAGACAGTCATTCTTTCTGTAATGGGTATTGGCTTTCCCTCCTCAGCAAATTCCTCCAAAATCATAGAGAGGACTTCCGTAATATTTTTTAAAGCCTCCTCTTTGGTTTTACCCCAAGTAGAAGCTCCAATTTCTTCCCAGGGAGGATAAAAAGCTCGCCATCCCTCCTCATCAGGCTCTAAATCCACGTTAAAAGCATAGGTTTTCATTTACTCATTCTCTAACCTTTAACTTAGTTTAACTTAATTTAAAGATCTATTCAAGGCGTATTTTAGGGTTACTTCAATCCTCACTGTCAATCAGGTCATCCCGGGTGCTAGACTCAAAGAGACTTAGTTGTGATCCTCCTTGAGTATCCAAGCTGACCTTGCGTGGCACCAGCCTCTGTTCTTCAAGACCGCCTAGCTTGTTGATGTTTTCCACGATGGTAGGCAGGCAGTATTCAACCATCTTTTCCATAATACAGGGGGTGTTAAATCGTAGAAGTTTCCAGCCGGCCGTTTCTAAGTCATTGTCCCGCAGGTTGTCTAGCGGAATGCGGTCCGGGTCGGCATGCCAGATGTCACCATCAGCCTCTACGTCAATCTTGCCTGATGCGCAGTAAACGGCAAAGTCCAGGGCGTAAGTGCGTCCTTTCACTGGCACAAATTCCTGCCGCTCTGCGCTGATGCTCAGTCGCTTGAGCTCAGCCCATAGTCGGTCTTCTAGCGGGCTCTCATCGTATAGGTCGTTGATTTCCGCGGCATTTATAAACTTCTGCCAGGTGGTTGGGATGAAAACGATAAGTCGTCGGCGTCGGCTGAAAATGGGTTGGGGCAGCCGCTGCAATGGCGACAGCAACAGTTGGTAGTAGCGTTGTTGTCCCCTCTCATCATGGGGTTGCTCAGGGAAAAGCTGCCAGCGGAAGACCTTATGGATGTTGAGGACACGGGCAAAGTAATTCACAGCGTAGGCTTCACTGCCAAAGACTTTGGTCTGGTAGAAAGCTAGCCATTGGGGTGGCCAGCGTTTTTTAAGCAGATTTTCCACGCTACGCACTGGAATGCGATACCAGTGTTGCTCGCGAGCGATGACGAAGTCCAGCAGGTTGTTCATAATGGCAACCAGCACCTCACCTCGTGCATCTGTTGTGTCTTTCGATCGGTTCAATCTTACCTCTTTGCGCTAGGCTCTATTTTTCGTTATGTGTCATTCTGAGCTGTAGGCGAAGAATCTCCGAGACCCTTCGCTATCGCTCAGGGTGACAGTTGGACTCCCTCTTATAAACTATTTCTTTTAGCCTTCTCTCAAAAGTGCTTCTTTCCAGAAGTATCCTTCGCTGGCATTTGAGGCATTTAAGACCAATATCGGCGCCTACTCTTACTACTTCCCACTCATAACTGCCGCAAGGATGAGGTTTGCGCAGTCGAACTATATCACCGACCTTTATGTTTACAGCCATTTTTGGGGTCATTTAATAACCCCTCCTGTAGGCTCTAAGCCCTTCACTTTCTGTCATTCTGACACTGAGCTTCCCGTTATTGCCGTGAGGCTAAGTCTGAGTGAAGCGAGGAGGCAGCGAAGCGCTCTCTTGGCGTCTTTGGGATTGCTTCGGCACTTTGTGCCTCGCAATGACGAAAGAAAGGGATGACAAAATAAACGCTCTCATTTTGCCTTTTGTCGGGGAGCTAAAAATGAATTGATTTGGTTGCGAATTTCCTCGGCTGTATTCCTGGCTGCTTGGGCAAAATCCTTTTCCCGTGAAGCATAAAGAATTTGCCTCGCTACATTGATGATCGCTTTTTCCCCTTGAGCATCCACTCCGTAGCTAACCGCTAAAGCCAAATCTCCACCTTGAGCCCCAATGCCCGGGATGAGCAAGCACATCTTGGGGCAAATTGAGCGAACCCTCTTCAATTCCTCAGGATAAGTAGCCCCCACCACCAAGCCAACATTGCCATAAATATTCCATTCTTTGGCTTTCTGGGCCACCATTTCATAGAGCGGGAAACCACCAGTGCAAGAAAGGTCTTGAAAATCCCTAGCTCCTCGGTTTGATGTTCGACATAAGATGAACACTCCTTTATCTTGGTAGCTAATGAAGGGCTCTATGGAATCGAAGCCAAGATAAGGGTTGACTGTAGCAGCATCAAAGCCAAGGGTGGAGAAAAGTGCTCTGGCATAAGCTTTGGCCGTATTACCTATGTCGCCACGCTTGGCATCGCCAATTATGGGTATATCAGCAGGTATATGTTTGATGGTCTTCTCTAAAATGATAAGCCCTTCAATTCCCAGGGCTTCATAAAAAGCCAGATTGGGTTTGTAGGCACATACCAAGTCGTGGGTGGAGCTGATGATAGCCTTGTTAAATTCCAAAATGCCTACTTTAGGCATAAGGTCTGGATTTGGGTCAAGCCCAATGCAAAGCAAACTTTCGTTTTTCCGGCTAATATTAAGCAGTTTGTCAATGAAGTTCATTAGCTGGATAATATCAAAGGATGCCTATAAAATAAAGCTCAAATGAATTATAGTCAGGCAGAAGAGTATCTTCATAGTTTTATCGATTATGAAAAGATTCCCGGTATATCTTACGCTTCCCATGACTATAGCCTGAAGCACGTAGAAGAACTTTTGCACCGATTGGGTGACCCTCATTTAGCCGCTAAGACAGTTCATGTAGCCGGTACCAAGGGGAAGGGGAGCATAGCAGCTATGATTGCCCAGGTTTTGACCGTCTCAGGCTATCGGACGGGATTATATACCTCCCCCCATTTTCACACCTTAAGGGAGCGCATCAGGGTGGACGGTAATTTGGTTTCGGAAGAAGAGTTCGCTGCTTTGATGACGGAAGTAAAGCCCTATTTTGAGGCCATGAACCACGACCCTCTTTATAGGCAA
>JAGMBH010000033.1 GCA_023129815.1 Dehalococcoidia bacterium | reverse complement strand
AGGAAAGCTCTGCAAAAAACGGACAAGTTGGTTGACCCGCAATTCGCAGAAAGTCAGGAATATATTAAACAGATAATACAAGCTTACAATGCTCTCGAAGCCGACCTGAAAAAGTTTGCAGAAATTGACCCCGATTCACAGCATTTCCGTTATCCAGTTGATTCTCAGGGCAACCCGATAGTGGTTGATGAAAGACTGCTAATCGAGCTTCTACATGAACTCCCAGACTTGGTGGGAAGGATAAGTTACAACTTGGATGGAATCAGCACAGGCATCTACACGATTCTCCAAGACAAGTATGATGCTCTTGCTCAGCAGGAATATCCTTAACCCCATCATCCACCTATAGAATAGTAGCGTCCTTCGGTTCTGGTTCTCAATTTTCAAACTTCACTCCCTGTCCAGCATACCAACTTTGCTTTGGTTCTAGACAATTAAACAAGGGCAAAAACAGCCACTTTTTACACTCAGCAACTTTCACAGAGCGAATTCTAGGCGGGTATACTTTGTGGGCTATGGTTTACTATTGATTGCTGTTCAGTCTACGCTTGGCGGGACTTTAGCGGATTACCACTTCCCTAAGTTATCCAAAGGACTAAATGTCTTGTGAGCTTCCACAGCACCGTAGCAAAATACAGATTGGGAGTATCTAGTCTAGAGTATCAGCCTATCCACCGGTGAATAACGTTTGTGACTCTCTATCGCGTCATAGCATCCCACTGCCTGACAATACCTATTCGTCATCATCAGTGTAGTATGTCCCAACAATCTCTGTAGCATCAAGCTATCTCCACCGCTCTTTAACCATAGTGTAGCAAAGACATGAGTAAGCCGAGGATTTAGAGGAGTCCTTTGTTCAGCAGAAGTCTGCTTGTATTTATTGGTGGTGGCAGCGGCTGGATTTGAACCAGCGACCAAAGGCTTATGAGTCCTCTGCTCTACCGCTGAGCTACGCTGCCTAAATGTAGTTTACCATTGGCTATCAAAGATGGTCAAACTAAGCGTGATAGGTTTTTCTCATTTCAAGTTTTTTGTCTTTTTAGTACTAAAGTCCTTGACCAATCGGCAGGCAATAATCTATTATGAGCAAGTTTTGAGCAAATTAGCAGGGAAAATAAGCACGCGAATTGCAAGCGTTGCCTTAGCTGTTATACTAGCTTTAATCCCTTCTTTGCTGGCGCTAGCTGAGGGGAGTGGTACTGGAACTATAACTATCACCGCGACCACTAAGACAGTGCTAGAAATCGAATTGAACCCCCCAAGCTGGGAAATAGGACAAGTAGGGCCAGACACGGAGTATAAAACAAATCCAGAAAAAACTTGGTGCACCATGACTAATAGAGGCAATTGTATGGCGAATACTTACATTAAAGGTGACGACGCTGTGTGGACTGAGAGCCCTAGCGTGTATAAGTGGACACTTAGTGACGATGGGAGTAACGGCACGCAAGTATATGTACTATGGTATGAGAAAGCAGATCAAGTCGGCTACGTGCTCATCAGCAAGGATGAAAGCGGAATAGGAAGCGAATTTTACCCTGGTCTTGGAATGGGCGATGGGAATAAGAAGCAATTTGGGCTGAAATTGAAAGCTCCTGTGGCTGACTACGAGAATTATTTCTACGGTGGTGGGGAAATGGAAACCCATATTATCATAAGTGGCGTGGCTGTCTAACGCTGTGGCAAACTAGATGCCTGTTTTGGCTAAATTTGTGAAAAAGTTCTGAGGAAACTGGTAGGACAGATGAATAGGCGAATTGTAAGCATGGCACTAGCTATTATCCTGGCTTTAATTCCTTGTTTATCGGCACTAGCCGCGGATGATAGCACTGTAACCATTACCGCGCTTACTGATAAGTACGTAGAAATTACACTGGAACCAACAGAGTGGAATATAGGAGATGTGGAGCCAAACATAGAGTATGTGACAAATCCAACCTGGTGCACTATAACCAATGAAGGCAATTGTGTGGTGGATATTCGTATTAAAGGCGAAGATGCTGGGTGGGTTGATAATCCTGGTGCATATACGTGGACGCTAAGCAACGATAATACTACTGCCGTAAAAAAATACGCATTGTGGCATCACATAGCATATGACAGTGCAGATAGCTATACCTCGATCACCACAATTGATACGCAAATGAGAAAAGCAAATGGAGATGCAATACAACTTATCGGTAATGGCGACCAGAAGCAATTTGGGCTTAAATTGCTAACCCCTCTAGCCGATACCAGTACCGGCCATTTCTATGGTGATAGACAGATGGAAACGCATATCACCATAAGCACTGTGATTGCCTGATGGCGCGTCAGATAAAATACATTTGTCTTATTGTAGCTTTATCAGCCATCTTTTTGCCCTCTTTTGTCATGGCTTGGAGTTTCAGCGTCTCCCCAGTTGAGGTAAAAATAGATAATTTACCTCCAGGCGAGGCGGCTGAATTTAACCTCACTATCGATAATAAGGACAATACAAGCCATACTTTTATCTTAACTACTCATAACCCTGAGGAATCGGAAAGAAGGCAAAGAAGGGCTGAGTTTCCTAATAGTAACTGGGTCAGCTTCCCTCACCAAGTTGAGGTACAAGCCAACTCTGAAGCCGAGGTAAGGGTAAAAGTAGCTATTCCGTCACAGCAAAAGTGGGCCGGTAAGGATTGGGAGATATGGCTGAGTATCACGCCGGAGGAGAAGGAATTATTGGTAGTAAATTACTATATTCGCCTCTTGGTATCAACAAGCGAGGAAGTAAAGGGTGGCCCAAATATAGCATTGATTGTCGGGATTGTCGCTGGTGTATTGCTCTTGGCCTGTGGCATTTATTATTTTAGACGCAAGGTTAAACCTAGACATCCTCGGCACTAACCTGACGTTCATTACAAGAGTAGAAGCTCTACAGGCTTGAGCTGCTTAGTTTTTGATTAGTTCAAAACTTCTATAGCTGCTGGGTCAGTTTCCACAGCTTATCGGGACTTTCTATATGGTCAATGTATAGAATGCCATTGAGGTGGTCTAGCTCGTGCTCCAAGGCGTGGGCGAGCAACTCCTCGCCCTTGAGGCGAATTTCCCTGCCCTGTCGGTCCTGTGCCTTGACCTTAACTGTTACCGCCCGCTTAATCTCCCCCTGATAGCCAGGCACAGATAAACATGCCTCTGCAACTATACGTTCACCTTGCTTCTTAATTATTGCGGGGTTAATCAGAGTGATAAGTTCCTCCCCAGGTAGTTCAATAACTGCTACGCGCAGCGACACTCCTATTTGTGGGGCAGCCAATCCCACCCCCGGAGCAGCGTGCATGGTATCAATCATATCATCGATTAGCTTCTGAATAGAGCCATCAATTTTAGTTACTTTTTTGGCTTTTCGTCTTAATACCGGGTCAGGCAAAGTGCGAATCTTTAGGACTGCCATACTTACTTAACCTTGAAAATACAGTTAGATACCCTACTCTACCCTCATTCTAGCACAGGTTATCGGTGAAGCCATATAGGTCAAGATTGCGTCTGTCAATATCAACTTGAACCATGCACATCTCTTAGGAGATCACTGAACACCTTAGCATGGCATAGCTCCTAGTCCCTTATGCGACTAAGAAGGCTCTTAAGTTTAGCTTCGCCTCCAGATTGTTTTAGTCATATGGACTATCCACCTCCAGTGCAGAATCAGATGTAGCACCACTATAACCAATAAGGCAACGGCAACCCAATTGTGGAGGTCAAGCCAGGTATCTCTGGACCACAGGAAGGTAGCTTCTGTAACTAATTCTTCACCTCTGCCTCCCATATAGCCTCTACCTCTAGGTAAGACAAGCCATAGGACAAAGCCAGATACAACTTCAAACAAGGCTAGCAGGAATATAATGAGGTCTACAATGTAGTTTCTTCTCGACTTTCTCATATAATCTCTCCTTTCAGCTAACTAAGTGGACAAGCTGCCTACCAGTTCACCCCCTCTGGCTGACAATTCATAACTATCATCCTTCTGGTTGGCTAATCCAGCTTGAATGAGTTCACAAAGTCCGCCCCTCATCCCTGAACAGGGGAAGCCTAGTCCGCTTAGCAATCTCTTTGGGAGACCTGAAACCCGATTGCAGTGCCCTTAGCATCCTGGTGCCTGACTCAGTGGGTTTTCCGTCAGAACTAATGCAAGCCATATTCACCTCTCTATTTTTGTCCAGGCTGTTTAATTTTGATTTCCCGTTCAATTTCAGCCATCTCAGAGGCGTTTCACCCCCAAAATTTTGTAGTTGCCTTAGGTAATCAGGCACAGTCGCCCAATAAATTGGGCAACTACATTTTTAAACGGCCTCTTGATTAAATGCTTGTCGCGAGTCAGTGACTTTGTGTAAAACTATATCACTCCCACGGGGTCGACATCTAAGGTCCAGCCTTGGGGCAAGATTAATAACTAGTCAAAATGGCCTTAAGAATTAAGAGGTGTCATTCCTGCGCCAGGAAAATCATTTGGGAAGCATTTACACCTCTCTTTTAAGCTCTTCGTAAGCTCTCTTGACCTCTTCTACTGAAGCTTCGTCTTCTAAAGTGCTCAAATCACCAACGCTGGCATCGCTAGCCACAGCTCTAAGAACTCGCCTCATGATTTTCCCACTTCTTGTTTTGGGCAGTTTGGCTATGAAATAGATTTCATCAGGTATAGCTACTGGCCCTATTGTGTGGCGTATGTGCTCTTTTATCTCTTTATTCAACTCTGGTGAAGGTGATACTCCTTGCTTCAGTATGGCAAATATGACCAGGCTTTGCCCTTTGATGGGGTCGGGCTTACTAGCCACTGCTGCTTCAGCTACGGCAGGATGTGATACAGCAGCATCTTCTATCTCTATAGTGCCTATTCTGTGTCCAGCTATCTTGAGAACCTCGTCAGCTCTACCCAGTATCCAAAAATAGCCATCATTATCTCTAATTGCATAGTCGCCAGTGTAAAACATGCCGGGGAACTTAGACCAGTATGATTCTTGATACCTTTGTGGGTCTTGATGGATGCCCATAAGCATTCCAGGCCAGGGAGCTTTTATTACCAAATATCCTTTTTCTCCGGGAGGTACTGGTTGACCTCCTTCGCCGACTATATCAGCAGCGATACCTGGCAAGGGAAAGGTTACCGAGCCTGGTTTAAGAGGCACACACTCTATGCCTGGGGTAGGTGATATCATTATGCCACCGGTTTCGGTTTGCCACCAGGTATCAACTATGGGGCATCTTTCTCCGCCAATATTTTTGTAGTACCATAGCCAAGCTTCTGGATTGATCGCCTCACCGACACTTCCCAATACTTCTAGACTACTTAAGTCGTGCTTTTTGACTGGCTCTTCACCATATCTCATTAGCATCCTGATAGCTGTAGGCGAGGTATAGAATATGGTAACCCCGTATTTCTCAATGATGTCCCAGTATCTATCTACGGCAGGATAATCTGGAGTCCCTTCGTAAAGTACCTGGGCTGCGCCGTGGATTAATGGGGCATAAACTATTGAGCTATGCCCAGTAACCCAGCCAACATCGGCAGTGCACCAATAAACTGATTCCTCCTTTATATCGAAAACCCATTGATACATAGAATGATTAAAAACACAGTAGCCGCCGGTGCTATGCACAATCCCCTTAGGTTTCCCAGTGGTTCCTGATGTGTAAAGGATATAAAGAGGATGGTTAGACTCAACAGGCTCAGGAGGTACAAAAGGAGCAGCCTTAGCAAGCAAGTCGTGAAGCCAGAAATCTCTCCCGGACTTCATTTCCACAGCTATACCAGCTCTTCTAATCACTATTGTTTTCTCTATTGAGGGCGATAAGCTTATAGCTTCTTCAACGATTTCTTTTAATTTTAGAGGTTTACCCCGTCTGAAGCCGGCATCAACTGTAACCAAGAGTTTAGCCTGGGTATCATTAAGCCTGTCAGCTAGAGCTTGAGCACTGAAGCCAGAGAATATTACAGTATGAATAGCACCAATTCTGGAGCAAGCCAACATAGAAATAGGCAATTCAGGAATCATTGGCAGGTACAAGGCAACCTTATCTCCCTTGCCTACACCCAAATTCTTGAGGACTGAAGCGAATTTATTGACCGCTCTATAAAGGGTGGAATAGCTTAAAATGCGACTCTCCCCTAGCTCGCTTTCCCAGTATATCGCAACCTTGCTTCTCCGCCAGGTTTTGATATGGCGGTCAACGCATTGGTAACAGGCATTAAGCTTGCCGCCGACAAACCAGCGAGCGAAAGGCGGCTGCCAGTCAAGCACAGTATCCCAGGTTTTAAACCAATCTAGTTTCCGAGCCTCTTTATCCCAAAAGCTTTCTGGGTCTCTTAGCGAGCGGTTGTACATCTCAGAATATTTCTTGTAAGGCCAATATTTGGATTCAAAGGGTAAAGATACCTCTGCCATAATCCCCTCCTGTATTAATGAGGCTGTTTAATTTTGCCTCAGATTCAAAACTGGATTTGCCTCATCCAGTTTTAATACTCTCCACCTCCAAGATTCTCGTAGTGCAACCCTTTAGGGTCGTGCACGAGGCTTTAGCCTCGTACTACATTTTTAAACACCCTTTTAATTAAATGCTTGTCTCGAGTTGGTAACTCTATCTAAAATTATATCACTCCCACCGGGTCAACATCTAAAGTCCAGCCTTGAGGCAGAGTTATCCCCGATAAAACCTGAGCCGGGTCAGAGCCTCGCAGGATGAGCTGCCAGCGATATCTGCCCCTGACCCTGGCGGCAAAGGCGGGTATAGGACCAATTAAACTCAACTTGGTTATACCTTTCCTCTCTTGTTCATTCAGAATAGTATCCCTTACTCGCTCTGCCTCTCGGCGACATAAATCATTATTGGTATGGTAGTATACCAAGCGGATGAAGTGGCTAAAGGGAGGATAATTATACTGGCGGCGATAAGCTATTTCCTGATTATAGAAGCCCACATAATCATGTTTGGCAGCAGATTGAATGGCATAGTTCTCAGGTGAATATGTCTGGATGATGACCTTCCCGGCTTTGAACCCGCGCCCAGCCCTACCAGCTACCTGGCATAAAAGCTGGAAGGTGCGCTCGCC
>JAGMBH010000032.1 GCA_023129815.1 Dehalococcoidia bacterium | reverse complement strand
TAATCGCCAATGCTAATTTCATCCGTAGCTAAATGCTCGTGCACTCTCTCGTCTATGCCCTCATAATGACCGCAGATCAAAATAAGGTGGGAATAAAGAGCCAATTCCTTGGCGACTTGTTGATTAAAAAGCCTGCCTTGAGGGGTGAGTAAAATAATAGGAATTTCGCTGGTGTTAAGCTGCTGCTTTATTGCTTCCACTGCCTCGAAGACAGGCTCAGGCTTGAGCACCATTCCCGGCCCACCCCCGTAAGGGTAGTCATCTGCCGTATGGTGTTTGTCGTGAGTATAGTCGCGGATATCATGGATCATGATAGCTACTATCCCTTTCTCTTTAGCTCGCTTAATAATGCTTTGGTCAAACGCTGAGGCAAACATCTCGGGGAAAAGGCACAATATGTCAATGCGCATTGAATCCTCTCAATAACAACTTTCCTGGTTACTCATCTTATCATACAGAGGGCAGTTAAAAAAGTTGCCGCGCTCCTTTGTTTAGCGACTTTTTAGCAGCTTTAACTCTGGCCGGCAGAAGAAAATTGCAAAAAAGTTACAAAAAGGGGCAAAAGGACTTGACAAAATATAAGCATAGGAGTTTACTATAAGTGTGGGGAAAAGTGGGGGGAAATGGTGGATTTTATGGAGAAATAGGGTAGAGCAATATGTTTTTTGGTGAATATCCGTATAGGGTTGACGAAAAGGGAAGATTACCGCTGCCGCCAAAATTCAGGCGAGAAATGAGGGAGGCTGTAATACTAATTAAGGGGACGGAGAAATGCGTCGTTGCTTATCCTTCGGCCGAATGGAAAAGGTTAGCTGACAGCCTAGCTGCTAGGGCAGTAACTCCAGCCAACTTAAGAAAACTGAATCGTGCTATCTTCGGTTCTGCTTTCAGCGTCTCCTTTGATAAGCAAGGCAGGATAACATTACCTTTCCCCTTACGCAGTTATGCTGAGATCGGTGATGCTGCAATTGTTGTTGGCGCTAATAATTATGTTGAACTCTGGAATGAGGAGCTGTGGGAAACAGAGAAAGCCTCAGCTGAAGAACAGGCATCTCAGATTATAGAGGGCTTTGAGGCGCAATAATGAGCGTGACCATGTCTTTGCCAACCCATGTACCTGTTTTGGTTAGGGAAGCCGTAGAGGGATTACAAGCTCAACCCGGCGGGTATTTTGTTGACTGTACTGTGGGTTTAGGTGGACATACTGCCGCTATTTTGGAAAGGATTTCACCCCAGGGAAAGCTTTTAGGTATTGATGCTGATCCCGAGGCTATTAGGATAGCCCGAGCTAGATTTGGCGATTATAGTGAGGCAGTTACTTTGGTTAACGATAGCTTCGCCAACCTCGAGGCTATCTGCAGCAAATACAAGTTCTATCCAGTTGATGGCATTCTTTTTGATCTTGGCGTCTCCTCTATGCAACTGGATACAGCCCAGCGTGGCTTTAGCTTTCAGCGCGATGGTCCTCTTGATATGAAGTTTGACCCCAGACAAGAACTAACCGCCTCTGATATCGTTAACACTTTTTCTGAGCAAGAGTTAGCCCGAGTTATCAAGGAATATGGGGAGGAGCGTCACTCA
>JAGMBH010000031.1 GCA_023129815.1 Dehalococcoidia bacterium | reverse complement strand
CAACTTGCCCAAGTGGTAGAGCAAGTCCTTGGCCGCAAGCATGCCAAGATTCACCCAGCCACTAGGACCTTTATGGCACTTCGCATCGCGGTTAATAGAGAGTTGGAGAACCTAAAAGTGGCTCTGGAACAAACTATTAATCTCCTTCGTTTTCGGGGCCGGTTAGTAGTTATCAGCTATCACTCCCTGGAAGATCGCATAGTCAAGGAATTTATGCGTCACGAAGCTAGTAGTTGCCTATGTCCACCGGGAACAATAATATGTCGTTGTGGGCATGTGGCCACCTTAAAGCTTATATCAAGGAAGGTTATTAAACCTACTTCGTTGGAGATAGAATCCAACCCACGCAGCCGCAGCGCTAAATTGAGGATAGCTGAATGCCTGGGGTAAACAAGGAATACCTATAGTAGCAAAGGAGGTGAAAATGGCAAAGAAAATTGTTTCCGCTATTGATGTGGGCACGACTAAGATAGCCACCATTGTAGCTAATGTAAGATCACAAGACGACATTGAAGTTTTGGGAGTGGGAGTTGTGCCTAGTCATGGCCTGCACAAAGGCATTGTAGTCAACATGGATGAGGCTAAAGCATCCATTAGTGAGTCAGTAAAGGAGGCCCAGAGTATTAGCGGCATGAGGATAGACTCTGTCTGTGTGGGGGTTACTGGCAGACATATAACTAGTCTTAATAATCGAGGAGTAGTGGCTATACCGCGTGATGACCGATTAGTTCGTCCTCAAGACCTCAAAAGAGCGTTATCTGCGGCTCGTAGTGTCCATGTTCCTGAAGGGAAGAAATTGCTTCACGCTATTCCTCGCTACTATGCCTTAAATGGCGACGAAAGGGTAGAGCAGCCAGTGGGCATGCACGGCGCCAGATTAGATGTGGAGACTCACATTATCACGGCATCAGTGTCTTCAGTGCAAAATCTAGTTAAATGTGTTCGCAGCACCGGTGTTGAAGTTGAGGATTTGATTTTGGAGCCTCTGGCCGCCAGCGAGGCAGTATTAACCCCACAGGAGAGAGAGGGTGGTGTTATCATGGCTGATATCGGTGGTGGCACTACAGACGTAGCTGTCTTCAGGGGTGGAGGTATCTACCATACCTCGATTATCCCGGTAGCTGGTTACCAAGTGACCAGCGACATCGCTATCGGTTTAGGTTTGCCCTTCAATATAGCGGAAAACATGAAAAAGAGATACGGGAATGTAACACCAGGACTGGACACTGGCAAGACAGACGAAGTAGGCATAGAGAATGGTCATAGTGCCTCTTATCGTGACCTGTGTGACATTATCCACTCTCGAATGGAGGAATTGTTTGAACTCATACTTCTGGAAATGCCTACCACTGATTATCGAACTTTGGCGCCCTGTGGCTTAGTGCTTACTGGTGGTACAGCCAACCTGACGGGGCTTGCTGAGCTAGGGAAATCTGTATTGCGACTTCCAGTGCGGAAAGGTCAGCCTTTGGGTGCTGGCATTTACGGCATTACCGATATCCTCTATGACTCCGCTTATGCCACCACTACTGGACTGATCCTCTGGCAAGCAAGAAACAGGGAAAGGTCAGCCTGGCAGGTGAAAAGAGGTGGCATTTTGGGCAGTTTTGTTAGCTTGTTAAGGAGGTTGAAATGGCAAAAACGATTTTTGCTCCCACACCGGCGAGAATAAAAGCTATAGGCATTGGTGGTGGTGGCTGTAATGCCATCAGCCGCATGGTTCGCCAAGGGTTAGGGGGTGTTGATTTCGTAGCGATGAATACAGATGCCCAAGCTCTGGCATTGGCTGAGGCGCCCATTCGTATCCAATTAGGTGAGAAGTTGACTAAAGGCTTAGGCGTAGGTGGCGACCATAAATTAGGGCTCAAGGCAACTGAGGAAAGCCGCCAAATAATTGAGGAAATTGTCGAGGGAGTTGATATGGTGTTTATCAATTGTGGCATGGGTGGTGGCACAGGCACTGGTGGCATTCCCGTCATGGCTCAAATAGCCAAGGAAGCTGGTGCTCTCACTATCGGCGTGGTGACCAAGCCTTTCTCTTTTGAGGGAGGGCATCGAATGGAAGTAGCTGAAGAAGGCATACTTAGGCTAAGTGACAAGGTGGATACGCTAATTATTATACCTAACGACCGCCTCTTGCAGCTCTGTGATGCTAAGACAACTGTTGAGAGCGCTTTCAAATTGGCTGACGATGCTCTTCTTCACGGAGTGCAGGCCATTTCTGAGGTTGTCACCGTTCCCGGGTTAATTAACCTGGACTTCGCTGATATTAAATCAGTGATGAAAGATGCTGGTCCAGCATGGATGTCTGTTGGGAAAGGCAGCGGGCCGAATCGAGCCGCTGAAGCTGCTAAGGCTGCTCTGGCTAGCCCATTGCTCGATGTCTCCGTAAGCGGAGCTCAAGGCGTGCTGTTCAATATTACTGGTGGCTCAAGCCTTACCCTCTTTGAGTGTAATGAGGCAGCTCAAGTCATTAGTCAAGCAGTTGATCCTAGAGCCAACGTCATCTTTGGGGTAGTCTTTAATCCTAAGATGGACAATGAAGTTAAGCTCACTGTTATCGCCACCGGCTTCAGCAGTCAGTATGGCAAAGGGGCACCTAATTTGGAGGAACTTCGCCGCTTAATAAAAACTGGTGAAACCCTTGATGTCCCTTCTTTCCTGCGCCGCGGTCAGCGCCACCCCTCCCCTCAGCTAGTAAGCACTATTAGGGGTAAGACAGAGCTCACCCCACAGCCGTCCAAAATTTCCTGGCAGTAAACCCTAAACCTAAGTTAAGGAAAAGGCGGTGTAATTACAACTCACCGCCTTTTCCCCTTCTTGCTTTTTACTACATATAGTGATAAACTTTTATCATAATACAATTTTTAGGGAGGGATGGGTATGAACTGTCCTTATTGTGGTGGAACGGGGTCGAGAGTGATAGATTCTCGGCCTTTAGATGGAGGGGTGAGGCGACGGAGGAAGTGTCTTTCTTGTGGTGCTCGCTTCACCACTTACGAGCGCGTACAATCTCGCAATATCTTCGTGGTTAAGAAGGATGATCGGCGTGAGGAATTCAGCCGAGATAAACTCTCCTCCGGAATCCGTAAAGCTTGTGAGAAACGCCCTCTACCCATAGGCGCTATTGATAAGCTCATAGACAACATTGAAGCTGAGCTCTATGGCTTAGGCAAGGCTGAAATTTCTAGCTCCATTATTGGCGATTTGGTTATGCAAAGATTGCAGAAGTTAGACCATATAGCCTATATTCGCTTTGCTAGCGTTTACCGGGAATTTGCTGATATTGGTGCCTTAAAACAGGTGGTGGATAGCTTAACGGAAGGGGAAACCCTAACGCCGCCAGCAAATCAGCTGCCGCTGTTGCCTTCCGAAGCGGTGAATTCCTTAATTGGCCGTAGGAGGTAAAAAGTGTCTAAATCCGCCAGAAAAACAAACCAGGTTAAATTCATTAGCCGAGATAAAGTAGCTCGAGCTGTTTTTGCTGCTGCTGAATCCATGGGTATAAGCGATAGAAAAATGTTAGAGGAACTTTCTAGTCAGATAATCCAGAGGTTGGAACCTGCTCGCCCCTTGCCGGGCATGGAGAAGTTCGTCTCACCGAAACCTCAGCATCCTCTAACTTCCTCCCAAATTGAGGTAGCAGTAAAGGAAGCTCTAGCTGAAAAGGAGACTTTATCCCAAACAGGGATTGAGCTTAGCCAGAATGGCTTAAGAGTCCTGGAGAGGAGATATTTGAAGAAGGATGGGGAGGGAAAGCTCGTTGAGACTCCACAAGAGCTGTTTCGCCGTGTAGCCAAGCACATTGCCTCAGCCGAACTTCTTTACCACTCAGAAGCTGATGTCTCCTCTCTAGAAGAGGCATTTTATCAGCTAATGACAAATCTAGAATTTCTACCTAATTCCCCTACATTGATGAATGCCGGCAGCGAATTAGGGCAGTTGTCAGCCTGTTTTGTTATCCCTATCGGCGATTCTATGGAATCCATTTTCGATGCGGTGAGATATACTGCTTTAATTCATAAAAGTGGTGGTGGCACTGGTTTTTCCTTTTCCCGACTCAGGCCAGAGAAAGATAGAGTTGGCTCTACCGGCGGTATTGCTAGTGGCCCTGTTTCTTTTATGCGAGTTTTTGATATAGCCACTGATGTGGTAAAGCAAGGCGGTATGCGCCGCGGGGCTAATATGGCGATACTAGCCGTTGACCATCCTGATATTCTAAAGTTTATTACCGCTAAAGATGACCCTGAGGTCTTGACCAATTTTAACCTCTCCGTAGCTGTAACTGATAGCTTTATGGAAGCGGCGGAGAAAGGTGCTGACTACAACTTGGTAAACCCGCGAACAGGGGGGGTAACTGGTAAGCTTAATGCCAAGGAGGTGTTCGACAAAATAGTTGATATGGCTTGGTGCACCGGTGACCCGGGCATCGTATTTATGGACGAAATAAACAGGCGTAACCCTACACCTAAATTGGGTAAAATAGAAAGCACCAATCCTTGCGGTGAGCAACCTTTGCTTCCCTTCGAGTCTTGTAATTTAGGCTCTATAAATCTATCTAACATGGTGGTTTGCCGGAATAACCACTTCGAGATTGACTATGCTAAGCTAGCTCAGACGGTTAAACTAGCAGTCCGCTTTCTCGACAACGTTATCGATGTCAACCAATTTCCCTTGCCTGAGATTGCTGAGAGGACGAAGGCCGCTAGAAAAATAGGTTTGGGGGTGATGAGTTTTGCCGATATGCTGATTCAGCTTGGTATTCCTTATGACAGCGAGCAAGCGCTCAACGTAGCTGAGGAGATCATGCATTTCATATCCGCGGAGGCAAACAAAGCTTCAATAGAGCTGGCTGAAGAGAGAGGTTTTTTCCCTGCTTTTAAGGGAAGCATCTATGACGTGCCTGGTGGCCCTCAGTTTCGCAATGCCTCTCGAACTACTATTGCTCCTACCGGCAGCTTGAGTATAATTGCTAATTGTTCCAGTGGCATTGAACCAATCTTTGCCTTAAGCTATGTGCGCCATATCCTCGAGGGTGAGGAATTCATAGAGGTAAACCCCTACTTTGAGCAGGCAGCTAGAAGGGGGAATTTCTATTCATCCGAGTTAATGAAACAGCTAGCTGCGGGGAAAAGATTGAGGGACATAGAGGGCGTTCCTGAAGAAATAAAGAGACTCTTCGTCTCTGCCTATGACACATCTCCAGAATGGCATGTTAGGATGCAGGCAGCCTTTCAGAAGTTTACTGATAGCGCTGTCTCCAAGACGGTCAACTTCCCCTATGAAGCAATGCCTGAAGATATAGCCAAAGTATATATGCTGGCTTACCATGAGGGCTTAAAAGGAATAACTATTTACCGCGATAGGAGTCGGGAAAGCCAGGTTCTTACCCTGGGTAAAAGGAAGGAAAAGGCTGAAGGTGAACTAGTTCCCAGGAAAAGACCTAAAGTTACCAAGGGAATAACTGAGAGGGTAAGCACTGGATGTGGTTATATTTATGTAACGGTGAATTTTGATGACCAGGGCATAGCCGAGGTTTTCTCTATCTTAGGGAAAGCCGGAGGCTGTGCTGCAGCCCAGCTCGAGGCTATTAGCCGCCTTATCTCCTTAGCCTTAAGGTCAGGAGTAGGTCTGGATTCTATTGTAAGACATTTGCGCAGCATTCGTTGTCCTTCCATTGCTTGGGAGCAAGGCCATGCTGTTATGTCCTGTGCTGATGCTATTGCTAGTGTGCTGCAAAAATATGTCAAAGAAGAGGATGCTAACAATTCTAATATAGCTGAAGTGGTCAAGAGCTGGGCGGGACAGTGTCCTGAGTGTGGTGGTAAGTTGATTTACCAGGAAGGTTGTGATATTTGTCCTAATTGCGGTTTCACCAAATGCGAGTAGGCTACGGGGAAAATGAGGAGTTCTAAGGGTAGTTATTATTTAGCGCTAAAACAGATAGCTAAAGTTTCTAATTCAGCTTTTAGTTTGAGAAAGATTTGTAATTCTATCGCTAAAACCACTGCCAAGGCAATGGGAGCAAATGGTTGTCGTGTTTCTCTCCTTGATCCCCAAAAGGAATACTTACTTACTGTAGGTACTCATGGTCTCAGCGATCTCTATCTTAGAAAAGGTCCGCTTGATGCTCACAAGAGTCTTCCCGAAGTTCTCGATGGCAAAGTGGTAGTTATTCCCGATGCCACCAAAGATGAACGAGTTCAGCATCCTAAGATAGCAGAAACACAAAGAGTATGTTCTATACTCGGAGCTCCTATACTTGAGAGAGAGGAAGTTATCGGTGAAATCAGAGTGTATACTCGTGAACCTCATCAGTTCTCGGAGGCTGATAAAAGCTTCCTTACAAGTGTTGCCAACATAAGCGCTGTTCTCTTAGAGAGAGCAGAGCTTCATCAATTGCTGGCAAAAGGATACAGGGTGAATGAGAAGCAAGCAAAGTTAGTTCAAGTGCCTCAATTGCCCACCACATCGCTGAGGCCAACGGAGTTCGCTCATCCTAGCGAGGAAGAGTTTGCCAGACTTTTGGATTTCTACCGCATTGAGTGGCTTTACGAGCCTCGCTCCTTCCCTCTTCGCTGGAAGGGTGGTGAGATAGCTGAAATGTTCACCCCTGATTTCTATTTACCCGAGCTAGACCTTTATATTGAGCTCACTACGTTAAAGCAAAACCTGATAAC
>JAGMBH010000030.1 GCA_023129815.1 Dehalococcoidia bacterium | reverse complement strand
CTGGTCATGGTCGGTATTTTAAAGGGAGTCATTTGCTTCATGGCTGACCTGATGCAACACCTTTCTCTGCCGGTCACAGTCGATTTTATGGCCATCTCGTACTATGGTGGTGACGATGGCCAGGTGGTCAAAATAACGAAAGACCTTGATAGCAGCATAACTGGGCAACACGTATTAATGGTTGAGGATATTGTAGATACAGGCATGACGCTAAATTATGTTCTTGGCCACCTTTTAGCTCACAACCCAGCCAGTCTTCGTGTTTGCACCTTACTCGATAAGGGAGCGCGCCGATTGATAAATGTTCCTCTCGACTATATAGGCTTTGAAATTCCTGATGAGTTTGTAGTTGGCTATGGTTTGGATTACAAGGGGGAATATCGTAATTTGCCCTTTATCGGCATCCTCCGCGCTGAGTTAATTAAAGAGGATAAATTATAGCACCCTGAATTTTAGCTCCCGACGAATTTTCCTTTCTCAAGTGCGAGACGATGCCGACGAGCGAGAATTTCACCGTTAATATTTAACAAGAAAGGAATTATAGAAGCAGTGGAAATTTTGCGGGCGAAAATAAAAAATGTCCCGAGTAACCTCACCCTTACTTGGTTTCCGTTACCTCCCACCCTTCCACTTCCGCCTACCTTGTGCTCGGCTTTTTAGTTCCTCACACTTTTCAGCTTCCGCTTCCCCAGTGTTTGGCTCCTCCGTCCACCAAGCCTCAGCTTGATTACTCGGAACACTTTTAAATCTAACATACCCATGAAAATTTGTCAAGCATCTTCTAGCTTGCGCGGTAAAAAATTATGACAAAAAACAGCAAAAGTAGTAAACTAATCTGGTAAATGTGCTGCTTCCCTCAGTTGAAGGTTCTCATTACCCGTGAGGAAATAGGCAAGGCTGTTACCAGGCTGGCTTCTGAGATAAGGCGAGATTATCAGGGAAAGCGGCCTTTGCTCATTGGTGTCCTAAAGGGCTCCTTTGTGTTTATGGCTGATCTTATTCGCCATCTTGACTTGTCCCTAGAGGTCGATTTCATCAAACTCTCCAGCTATGGTGCTGCCAAGGAAACTTCAGGCAAGGTTAGAGTGGTTCAACCACTTAAGACGGCGATAAAGGGAAGGGATGTTCTGGTAATTGAGGATATTGTGGATACCGGCATTACTATCTCCTTTTTGCTCGATTACTTAAGGAAGAAGAAACCGGCTTCCTTAAAGTTTTGTTCTTTGACAGATAAGCCGTCTCGCCGTCAGGTTCCTATATCTATTGACTACCTTGGCTTCACCGTGCCCAATAAATTTATCGTTGGTTATGGCCTCGACTTTAATGAAGAGTTCCGTTATTTGCCTGACATCTGTTTCGTGGAGGATTAAGCGCTGAATTTAAAAAAACTTATTTCTGTGGCTAGAGGCGAGGCACCAGCTGACTTAGTACTAAAAAATGCCCGCATAATAAATACCTTTGTTGGCGAGATAGAGCAGGGTAATGTGGCTATTTACGGCGATAGGATTGCTGGCATAGGGGATTATGATGAGGCCAAGGAAATTATTGATTTACAAGGTAATTACTTAGCTCCAGGGCTGACCGATGGTCACACACATATAGAAAGCTCTATGCTTCACCCAGCAAGGTATGCTCAGGCGGTAGTTCCCAGAGGCACTCTAACCGTGGTCACTGACCTCCACGAAATCGCTAACGTCTGTGGGCTTAAGGGTATAAAATTTGTCATAGACTGGGCACAAAAGCTACCCCTGGATATGTTATTTATGGCTCCCTCTTGTGTGCCAGCAACTACACTGGAGACATCAGGCGCTCAAATTGGCACCGAGGAAGTAAAGGGGCTTTTAACCTCTCCCAATGTCATTGGTTTGGGAGAGGTGATGAACTTTCCCGGCGTGCTCAGCGGTGATGAGAAGGTTTTAAACAAGATTATCGCTTCACAGGGCAGCGTCATTGATGGGCATGCCCCGGGGCTTAAAGGTAAGGGGCTAAATGCCTATATAGCGGCTGGGATTCTTTCTGACCATGAATGCACCACATTGGAAGAAGGCAAAGAGAAGCTGGAACGAGGAATGTACTTGATGATTCGAGAGGGTTCTTCAGAAAAGAATTTAGATGCCCTTCTACCTTTGGTTACTGATAACACTTATAAGAGGTGCTTCTTCGTAGTGGATGACCGTAGTTGCTCCGATCTCCTCCATGAAGGCGACATTGATTGGGTGCTGAGGGAAGCTATCAGTAAAGGATTAGAGCCAATCCGAGCACTCCAGATGGCAACAATTAATACTGCTGAGTATTTCCGCCTTTATGACCGAGGAGCTATCGCCCCAGGCTATCTGGCTAACCTTGTCACCATTACTGACCTTTCCAAACTGGAAATAGATATGGTGTTTTATAAGGGCAAGTTAGTGGCAAGACAGGGCAGGCCTTTATTTTCCCTGCCGCAGCTAAAAGCTAATAGCTATCAGCTGACAGCTAATACAGTTCGTATTAAGCCGCTTACTATAGAATTGCTGTCATTGCGAGCAAAGCGAAGCAATCTCACTGAGGAGACCTTCCCGATTATTGAAATCATTCCCGGGCAAATAACTACTGAGAAAAGAGTGGAAAAGGTAAAAGTTGTGGATGGGATGATTGTGCCTGACTTAGAGAAAGATATTCTGAAACTTGTGGTGGTGGAAAGACATAAAGCCAGCGGCAATATTGGTTTGGGCCTGGTTAAGGGATTTGGCTTAAAGCAAGGGGCATTAGCTTCATCTGTGGCGCATGACTCTCACAATATAATAGCTGTAGGTACCAATGATTTTGACATCCTTAAAGCAATTGAGGAGATAGAGAGATTGCAAGGTGGGTTAGTTGCTTGTGTCAACGGCGAAGTTCTAGCTTCTTTGCCCTTGCCTATTGCTGGTTTGCTTTCCCCTGAGCCTCTGGTAGTTGTTGTAGCTCAATTTGAGAAGCTAGAAAAGGCTGCTGCTAGCCTGGGCAATCTGCCTCCAGCTCCCTTCTCTATCCTTTCCTTCCTTGCCCTGCCTGTGATTCCCGAATTGAGGCTGACTGATCTGGGGCTGGTGGATGTAGTGGCGTTTAAGCTAATTAAATAATAAAGATTGCGTTGTCATTCTGAGCCCTTCGCTTCCTGTCATTCTGAGGGAGGGAAGCGACCGAAGAATCTGGCTCAGGATAAACTCCGCGAAGAATCTCAAGGGTTGTTAGAATAGACCGCTCATACTGAAAGCTGATAGCTATCAGATGACAGCTAATTCATTTCTGCCTTGTTGCCCATAGCGGAGAGGCTTCAAAAGACTCGCCTTGGAGTTTTGCCTCCAGGGTTTTCTCCAGTTCCTCTATGGGCACTCGGATTTGTGCCAGGCTATCCCTTTCCCGAATGGTAACCTGGTTGTCCTCCAAAGACTGGAAATCTATGGTGACGCAAAAGGGAGTGCCAACTTCATCTTGACGCCTGTATCTCCGCCCAATGCTTTGGGAATCATCATAACAAGTCATGAAGCTTGGGCATAGTTGTTTGTAAATTTCTTTAGCTAGGGGAGTCAATTTTTCGTTCCTGCTCAAAGGTAAAACGGCTATTTTCATGGGAGCTAAGGAGGGATGGAGACGCAAAACCACTCTGGTTTCTCCCTCGACTACCTCTTCGTGGTAAGCATCAATAAGTAAGGCTAAGGCAGAGCGGTCAACACCGGCTGAAGGCTCAATAATGTAGGGAAGAAAACGCTCATTGTTTTCGCCATCATAGTAGCTGAGGTCTCGGCCGCTATGTTTAGCATGTTGGGTCAGGTCATAATCGCCCCTATTGGCAATGCCCTCCAATTCTGACCAGCCCATGGGAAATAGATACTCGATGTCATAACAATCCTTAGCGTAATGGGCTAGCTCGTCTTTGCTATGCTGGCGCAGGCGGAGTTTTTCCTTTCTAATACCTAGCCTAATATACCAGTCAAATCGCTCCTTCACCCAATAATCGAACCAATACTCATCAGTCCCTGGCTTAACAAAATATTCCAGCTCCATCTGCTCGAACTCTCTGGTCCTGAAGATAAAGTTGCCTGGTGTAATCTCATTACGGAAGGCTTTACCTATCTGGGCAATGCCAAGCGGCAATTTTTTCCTGGAAGTAGTAATTACATTTTCAAAGTTGACAAACATGCCCTGGGCGGTTTCCGGGCGAAGATAAATGGTGCTTGCCTCTTCCTCCACGGGACCCATAAAAGTTTTAAACATTAGGTTAAACATGCGAGGTTCAGTTAGCTCACCACCACATTTGGGGCACCTTTGATTATTTATCTCGCTAGCTCGCCACCTCAGATGGCAGGACTTACACTCCACCAAGGGGTCAGTGAAACTATCAACATGACCACTAGCTTTCCAAACTTTGGGATGCATCATGATGCTGGTATCTATGCCCGCTACATCATCCCGCTCCTGCACTATTGCCTTCCACCAGGCATCTTTAACGTTGCGCTTGAGTTCCACCCCCATGGGGCCATAGTCCCAGCAGCTACCTAGCCCGCCGTATATTTCACTGCTTTGGAAAACAAACCCTCTCCGCTTGCATAACGAAACAATTTTCTCCATATCTACTTTGTCAGGCATTTTTATATCTCCTACAAGTATCCTAGCTTATCAGCTTTGTCTGCTCGGCGTCAAAGGGGCATAAGTTGTGTTATAATTGGCTTTAGTGAGGTTCAAAAGTGCTAGAAATCGCACCGTAGTGAAACAACTAAGTCGCTAGTCGTGAGTCATTAGTCGATAGCTGCTGCCAGGGAGAAGTTTATGACAAAGGTAAAGAAGTTTGAAGATGTAATAGCGTGGCAAAAGGTAAGAGAATTAGTGAAAATGGTTTACGAAATGACGAGGAAAGGTGACTTCGCCAAGGATTTCAGCTTAAAGGATCAAATTCGAAGAGCTGCCGTATCAGTAATGTCCAACATAGCAGAGGGATTTTCAAGACAGACCGATAAAGAATTTGTCCAGTTTCGTTATATCGCCAAGGGGTCTATTTCCGAGATACAAAGCCAATTATATGTGGCTTTCGATTTGGGCTATGTTGAGGTTCAAGAGTTCAATAAGGCTTACGAACTGTCCTCTGAAGTTGTGCGGTTGCTTACCGGGCTCATAAGGTATCTGCAAGAGGGTTTAGCCAGCGACTAGGGACTGGCGACTTTTGACTTTCAGACTGTTCTGGTTAGAATTGCCCTACACTAGGATTGAAATAGACCTAAACAAGCTGTCATAATGAGGTGAGCGATGATAGATGGGTATGACGTGGAAGTTAGATTGCTCGCTGTCACTCCTGAGGCTGAGAGGCTAATAGAGTCGGCGGGAAGATTATGCTGGGATACTCAGGATAAGACAGGAACAGTGCCTGACCGCATCCAGAAATGGATAAAAATAGGGCACGAGTCAATGGTTGAGCATGCTTGTGCCACCTTCTATATTCGGGCTAGCCGTGTTTTGACTCACGAGCTTGTCAGGCATAGATTGGCAAGCTATAGCCAGAGAAGCCAGCGGTATGTCAAGGAGAGCGAGCCAAGATATATCGAGCCTGCTGAAATTAAAGAATGGGGTGAGTCGGCTCATGAGCGGTTTGAAGAGGTAATGGGGGCTTGTTGGGAAGCTTATAGAGATTTGCTAAGTAAAGGGATAAAGCCTGAGATAGCCCGCTATGTTCTCCCTAATGCCTGCGAGACGCAAATAATCTGCACCTGGAACTTTCGCGAGATTCGCCACATTATTAAGCTACGAGCATCTAAGCGAGCCCTTCCAGAAATGAGAGCGGTGGCTAGTGAGATAAGAAGGATAGCGAAGGAAATAGCCCCTCAGGTGTTCGAGGATTTGTAATCCTTTGTTATTTAATCTAGGGAGGGTATCCGCAGGTTGTCTATGAAAAAGCTTGTCGAGGCAACGCGCCGGCTGGGGATAAAGCTCAATGCCAGGCAGGTGAGGCAATTTGAGCTTTACTATCAAGAGCTAACAGAGTGGAATAAGAAGCTTAACCTTACCGCTATAACAGATTATCAGGAGGTGCAGCTAAGGCACTTTCTCGATTCTATAACCGTCATTTTGGCTTTGACCAAAGAGGAAATGGAGAATCCAGACCTGAGTATCATCGACATAGGCACAGGTGCTGGCTTTCCTGGCATACCAGTCAAAATCCTTCTTGGTCAGCCAAGATTAGTGCTCCTTGATTCCACGGCTAAAAAAGCCACTTTCCTTCACCATGTTACTCAGAGACTGGAGTTAAGTAATGTGGAGATAGTAATCGGTAGAGCCGAGGAGATAGCCCACCTGCCACTATATCGCCAACAATTTGATTTAGTCGTCTCCCGTGCTGTAGCCTTATTGTCTGTCTTGGTGGAATTAGCCTTGCCCTTCTGCCGAATTGGCGGGGAATTTGTGGCTCAAAAGAAAGGGGAAATTAGACAGGAAATAATTAAGGCCAATAAAGCCATTGATACTTTGGGGGGCAAGTTAAGCCAAGTAAGGAAAATAGA
>JAGMBH010000003.1 GCA_023129815.1 Dehalococcoidia bacterium | reverse complement strand
CCAGTGGCTAATGCCTGGACTACAGTTGCTGGTCCAGTGACAGCATCACCTCCAGCGAAAATTCCCTCCCGATTGGTGGTAAGAGTGATGGGATCGACTCGAATAGTACTGCCTCTGCCTATGCGGAGATGGAAATCGTCAGGTATCTGTGGTGACTGGCCAATAGCGGTAATTAGGGTGTCGAAATCCATCTGGAATTCGCTCCCTTTAATAGGCGCTGGCCGGCGCCTGCCGCTGGCATCCCGCTCGCCAAGCTCCATGCGTGTGCAAGTTAGTCCTAACTGTCCGTCCCCTCTTTCTATCTTTGTTGGTGTTACCGAGGATAGAATTTCTACTCCTTCCTCTATTGCTTGCTCTACTTCCGAGGGATCCGCTGGCATTTCCCCTCGACTGCGGCGGTAGAGGATTTTTACCTCCCTTGCGCCCAATCGAAGTGCCGTGCGGGCGGCATCAATTGCTGCATTACCGCCTCCCACTACGGCAACCCTTTCACCAATAGATGGTTTAAGTCCTAGGTTCACCTCGCGGAGGAAAGTTGCCCCATCCACTACTCCTGGGCTCTCCTCCCCTTCTATTCCCAGCCTAAGGCCTTGATGGGCACCCACAGTTACAAAGACGGCTTTATAACTCATCTTGAACAGCAGGTCTAAGGAAATCACTGGCGTACTTGTCCTAATTTCAATCTCCATTTGAATCAACCTTTGAACCTCGATATCGAGTATCTCCCGGGGAAGGCGATATTTGGGGATACCTACTCGCAGCATGCCTCCCAATTCAGAGCAGGCCTCAAAAATAGTTACCGGATAGCCTAACTTCCTTAGGTAGTAAGCAGCAGACAACCCTGCCGGGCCAGACCCCACTATGGCTATCCTCTCCGTGTGTGTGTTTTCCACCTCAGGTCGGATCATTCTATCGCCGCCGAATTCTACTGCGAACCTCTTCAGTGCCCTGATAGCAATGGGTTTGTCTACCTGACCGCGGCGGCAAGCCTCTTCACAAGGGTGGGTGCATACATAGGCACAAATAGAGGGGAAGGGATTACCATCTCTTATGACCTGCAATGCTTCCATTACCCGCCCTTGGGCAATCAAATCAACGTATTCTCTAATCTCCATATGCAAAGGACAAGCAGCCTGGCAAGGTGGCATAAGAGTATGGTCAAAAGAGGCTTTTTTAACAGCACTGCTGTCGTAATTTCTAAAAACGTCAATGCCCGCTGGGTACATTAGCTTCCTCCTTAATGAACCTGGCTCTGCTTCTTTTACTCTTTAGCTATATGGTAATTTGCCTTAGGGTGAAACAAAAGAGGGGTTTCCCTCGATATCTATAGGTTTACCCCTCGAATTTTGTCGAATTTGACCCTGTTTTTGGTGTGAAATCTAACCAAAGCAAAAGATGCCCAGAATGACAAGGGCGATTGCTAATCAATCTGAGGCGCTAAGAAGGGGGTAATAGAGGTTGGAGAAAGGCAAAGTTTGCCTATGTTATCACACAGTTATAATGCCTTTGCGTATGGCATACTTAATAAGGTCAGTCTTGCTGTGAATATCCAGTTTATCCATTAAATTGGTCTTGTGCCCTTCTACAGTTTTTGGGCTGACTACTAATATGTCAGCTATTTCCCTGGTAGTATATCCTTCAGCAACCAACTTGAGTACTTCCCTCTCCCTTTCTGTCAGTTGATGATAGGGCTCTTGTTTTCCTCGCGTAGGAGCTCCCAATTGGAAATCCTCAATGAAAACCTTGGCCGCGATGGGAGAAAGGAAGGAAGCGCCATGGTGAACAGCCCGAATACCTGAAGCAAGCTCTGAGGATGCTGCTGTCTTACTAATGAAGCCTTGGGCTCCTGCCTCGATAATGGGGAAAATGTATTCTTTCTCATCGTATTGGGTTAGCACCAGCACTTTTGTTTCTGGGGACTCCTTATGTATTCTACGTGTTGCTTCCAGCCCACCCATGATGGGCATGGCTATATCCATAAGCACCACATCAGGGACAAGCTGTTTTACTTTCTCCAGTGCTTCCCTGCCATTTTCTGCTTCACCAACTACCTCTATATCTGCAGCCAGAGCTAGCAAGGCGCAGATGCCATCCCGCACGATGGTGTGGTCATCCACTACCAGCACACTTATCTTCTGCATCGGCTGTGCTCCTGATTATGGGAACCGTGGCGATAACTTTAGTCCCTTGTCCCGGCTGGGAATCAATAGCGCACTCGCCACCTGCTATGGTTACCCTTTCTTTCATACCGAACAGACCGGCGCCACGACCCCTTTCGTCGATGTTCGTGATCTTACTAACATCAAATCCCTTGCCATCATCCTCAACACGTAAAACACATTTGTTGGCATTGCATTCTAAGTGGATAGTGGCATTTTTTGCTTCCGAATGCCTCACAATATTGCTCATAGCTTCCTGGGTAATGCGGAAAAGCGCCAATTCAATTTCCGCTGGCAAACGCTGATCCATCCCTTCGAACTCTGTTAAGACATTAATGCCTTGAGAACTGAGAGTAGCCTCAGCAAGGTGATGAACGGCAGCAGGTAGCCCCAAAGTGTCTAATAAGGTAGGGCGGAGTTCCCTTATAAGCTTGGTTAACTCAGTGCCTGTATGAACCGCCAAAAGGTGAGTCTTCTTCAATATTGCTTTAATTTCAGCATCTGCATGGCTACTCATTTCTATCATTTCACTAATTGCCTGCAAGTTAAGTGCCAAGGCAGTGAGCTCTTGACCGGTTTCATCATGTAGCTCTCTAGCAATTCTTTTTCGCTCCTGTTCTTGAATAGTGAGGGCCTGTCTCAGCAGTATTTGGTATCTTTCTCTGGCATCATCTATCGTTTTATATAGGTTTGCCTGCTCGATTGCTATGCCTAGCTGGTAGCCGATGGAGTTCAGGAGGTACATGTCGTCTGGGCTAAATTGACCAGGTAGATAGCTGGCGACATTCATCACCCCCATAATCTTATCCTTTGCTTTTAGAGGAACGCTGACAAATCCTTTAAGACCCTCTGTGGTTATCAAATCAGGGCGAGCAGCATCTGGGTCTTTAGAGACATCTTCCAATAAAATAGGCTCACCTGTTTGAGCCACCTTTCCTGCTATCCCCTCGTTCATGGTAAGGCACATCTCTCCAGCGTATTTGGCAGAGAGGCCGCGGTGCACTTTATAACATAGCTTTTGGATTTGTTCATCAAAAAGCAGGATTCCTCCCACACTACCAGCAAAGATCTGTAGCACAATGTCCAACGCGGTATTCAAGATAGCATCTAAGTTCGTTAACCCACTTACGGCACAGGAAATGCGACTCAAGGCATCAAGATGGTGGTGTCGTCTCAAAATCTCCTTCTCTAGTTCTCTTTCTGCGGTAATATCTTTCCTCAACTCAAACACTGCCTCGATCCTGCCATGGCTGTTTTTTAGCGGCCACATGGTGACCTTGATATACTTATTGCGGTCAGGATGAATAATTGTTGCTGGGCTGCTGCTTTGCAGTACTTTTCTGAGTGGGCATTCCCATAAGGGGGCGCTGCAGGGCTTGTCTCTGCCATGGAAGACCTCATAGCAGTGCCTACCAATAGGTGACTCAGTGCTCTCAGGCAACTTGTGGCGCATGGCTGAATTGGCGGACTTGACCCGGTATTCGCTGTCGACGACCAGAAGTTCATCCTCTAGACCATCCATTACGTCCGGCAGGCTTAGGGCAAAGCCTGCGGATCCGGTGGTTCGATGAATTGCTTTGTCCTTTCTTCTAGGCATCCTCACCCCATATTGAGGTAAACATAATGCACCACATTACTTCTAGGCTTCTGGCTAGCACTAAGCACCGATGGAGAGACATGAACTTCAAATACAATTACCCAATTAAGATACAACTGCACACTACTCCTGTCAAACACGTTTTTATTCCTTCATGGTAAGTTCCCATTTACACCAGAACTTGTCAGGATGAGGGTCAGGAGGGCATGTAATGCATTTCACTGCTGCCTTGGGTTCAACTACCTTGGCAATACTAGATAGGAGCAGCAGTTTTATAGCCTTGCAAGGAAATTCCTGTTTACCCTGCCTCTTCCTGCCTTCCTGAACGGGGCAGCGAGGGTAATAAAAGACGATTTTCTGGGGACTTTCCTCCTCATATTCAAAGATTGGGGACACAAGTTGCCAGCTCATAAGACTTAGAACTTTAAGAACAGATGGAAGCCCACCCCCATCAAGTTTAAGTACCTTCTTAATCCTTTCTGCTTCTACTACGGATTGCCTTTCCCAATTCTTTAAATCCAGCTTGATGGCGGCTTCAAGCCCGTGTTGGGCTTCAACATTCCGAAACCACAGCCCATCTAAGGTTTGCCAATTTCGAGCATGCATTCCGGCTAATTCTATCAAGGTCTCCTTAGGAAGTTCCTCTAGCTTCACTTGCTTCAATTTTTACCCCCTATAAGCAGATTTTACGCTGATAGCTTCTGCACAGCGAGGGAATGTACTCATTCGTATCATCGCTAAGATATAACCCCCTTTCTTAGCCTCCTTCCCTGTCATTGTGGTGAGCGCCTGTTTTCTATCATCGCGGGGAAGCTCTCCTTTCTGTCACTGCGAGGAGCGTAAGCGACGAAGCAATCTCGTAGGGTTGGGGCTTGTCCCCAACCAAAAGGGTGCCCTCGTCCGCCCGTCCCTTTATCTGGTGAGGTACAGGCGGGGATAAACCCCCGCCACTACGAAGTGCGACCGCCACGCCTTTGGCTCGCAATGACAATAGGGGAGGTTCGTAATGTCACAAAGAGCTACCGGGGCCTGTTCCAAACTCAAAGTGGAAGGTACCGCTATACTTTGAAATGTCCTCTATCTATCTGAACGTGATCAGGCTAGCTTGCCAGTGGAATTTTCCTCCGGAGGCTCTCTTTTGTAGGTTGCACAATTCGCTATTTTGTTCAGGTTTGGAAGGAGTTTTATCGCTGCTTTCCAAAGCCCGGTGTTGGCAGTAAGTGCTCACCTTTTGTAGCCCTGCCCGACAATAGCATGACCTGCCCTGCATGCCACCCAAGGACTGCCATCAGGCACGAGCGGCGGAGCAAGCCACGTGTTTTACTACGTAATCGTCGTTACTGTCCCCCGACGGACAGAATACGAAAGACTCTGAATTGTGACCGCGCGGCGCTAACACCCTGGAAATCTCAGCCAAAAGAAATCAAGATTTTAATGCCTTATCTAAACATTTATTCATTTTTTCTAGGTCAATTCTTAATATTTGTTCGTCGCCAGGTCCGACCTTCGCACCCGTATAATGCGCCTCCAACTTTGCTCTCATAGTTGTAATTGTACTAATTGCACCTTCGAGAATTACTTTATTGCTAAATGTATCTTCGTTTATGAAAATTGGATAAAACAAATTTTCATGTCTCCGCATTATAGAAAAACAGTCCCCCAACCCAATTTGAAGATGTATTTTCCCCATATCAGTTATTCCATTTTTTTTCATTATTTTAAGCGCACGCCCATATGTAGAACTATCCACGGCATCCTTGAACCAAACTTCGTTTTTTGGGTCGTACAGCTTCTTCTTAATGAGATCCTTTAGTTTCTCCTCGAGCGTTACAAATTCAGCTTTAAGCTTAGTGTTTCCAATTTCTCCCCCAAACAAATCATCTCTTGTTTCAGCTCTTATTTTCAAGATAAGCTCATTTAAAAATTCAGACCTTCCACCCTCACTTGTGCATCTTAATCTTAAATGGCTTAGATGAGTAGCGTCTGACGATTCTAAAATGTTTTTTACGGGAGCCATGTAGAATTCAAAATCCTCCTTAGTTGGTTGTCTACCTTTTTTTTGCATAACTCTAGACAATATTTTTTCAAAAAGCCCGATGACTACACCAATTCCACTATTTGTAAGAATAAAACCTTTTGACTTTAGCTCCCAATTATTTTGGAAGTTTGTTTTTAAAACATCAAAATATTTTGAAAGAGAGGAGCCAGCTTTTTCTGCACGATTAGGAAGCTTCCCATCATACAAAGGATTTCTAATATTTTGTAAAGTAAATTCATTAACTAATCCTCTTTTTCTAATAGCAGTACATAGAGCGGAAATTTTTATCTTATCCTTTTTCTTTTTTATACCTGTGGAGGGATAATAAATTCCGTAGAACAAAGGACTTTAATTTTCATTATTCAAAAATTTAGCAACATTTGATATAATCCCGTCCGTTTCAGAAGGAATCATTTCACCATTAAGGTCCCAAAGTAGGTCTGCGTCAACAGGTTTTTGGTTCTTATTTATATCCAAAAAGAACTTACCCTGTTTTTCTATATCCAAATGTTCAAACGCCGTTATTGGCATGTTGAAATCAAATTTGTTTTCAATATTTATAAAAGCATATAACCGATGTTGTCCATCGATAATCCAACAACTTCTATAATCTTTTGGAAATTCCAAAATCCCATAAGCAATACCAAGATAAGGCCAATCTGTACTGCTATAATTTGGACCTTTTGCCCGATGGAATTTAACATCCAAATCTTCCCTAAAGGAAATTATTATATTGTTTGGGAACGTCCCACCATCTTTAACATATTTAGCTATGCTCACTAGTCTTCTTTTATCAATAATCCTTTGATAATATCTTTCCTTGCGAACTTCTCTCCTTGCCACAGAAGCAACTTCAAGTAAGTGCCTTGGATTCATTACAAAATTGTAGACATTTACATTTCTCAATTTGACTTGAAAAGCTGGAACGGTTATTGGTTGTCGTACAACCGGTCTAATTCTCATTTCCCCCAAAAGGTCATATTTCGCATATGGTTTAATATAACTATATAAATTTGAATAATATTCCAAAAAGTCATCGTCCCAAATGTATATATCGGGATGCTGGTGGGCAAATTCATAATCAACCTTTCTTACGCTTATGTTCTTGGTAACAATAATATACTTGAAAAAAGTATACCTGCTATATTTTGGGTGCTCTTTGAATCCTGCCTCAAGTAAAGGTATTTTCCCACGAAATTCATTTATGGCAGTTCTTAGATTCTTCCGACCTAACTCTTTTTTACTTTTACACTCTATAACTAATAAAGCGTTCTCCCAACCGCCACAGACATCAACTTGAATCGCATTTATCCTGAAATCATCTCTTGCACCATCAACATCATTAAATTCTAAGTTTTGAAGGAATTGCTTAATTTTCTCTTCAAATTGTGTAGCAGATTTTTTCCTGCCTACTTTTATTTCTTCGCTAGTTGCCATAGTTTAAATAAGTTAACGCTGCTCAGATAAATCTTCTGTTTTCGTCAAGAATGCCGTCCAGTAATTTGGGGATGCGCCCAACCCTTACAATCGCAGACATAACCTTGATACATCCCTTATTGTGGATAATGCCTCCCCTGCCCGATGAGCTCAACAACTTCTTCAGAGTTATTATACCACATTTCCCCTCTCCCCTCACTTTTCTGAGCGGTACTCCTTGAACAAATCACCACGCTATTTTATTCAGGCTTAGGGAATTTTATCGCTCTCCCGCTTTGTCCGCAATTTCGGCATTGATTCCCCTGACTTAGTTGACTAGAAAACTGCACAATTAGCCAATTTGTTAAATGTGCGGACTATGAGTCCTATTGTGGGGTTTCCCTTTAGATGAGACGACTTGAAAAGGCCTAGGTTACTCCGTGATGTGTAAAGAAAGCTTATTCAATCTTCTGGACCTTGAGGATATTAGTGCTGCCCGGCACTTTAAGGGGGACGCCAGCGGTCACAACAACGAGGTCGCCACTGCGGCTGCCGTTGAGATACCAGGCAATAAAATTTCTTTGCATGGTGCGAGCACGCTCAAGGGAAGTTTCCTTTTTTAGCTGGGCGATGAGGATATCTATTTTATTGTCATCGGCATCCTGGTATTTGCCTATCCGCTCAAGGGTATGGATATATAGCTCATAGGCGTCGGGGATAATGTTTCCTCGATAAGTAAAATTCTTTGAGTCATCCAGATAATTGACGAGGTTTTTACTAAAGGTGATAAATCGTCCTTTGTCGAACGAACTCTCAAAAGTATCCCTGATGATTTTTACAGCAGCCTGTTTATCCATGCAAACAACCTATTTGACAAAATATATGTATCTGTTATACTTATACTAGAATCACGACGGAAAGACCTCTATAAGGTTCTGTCCTTATAGGGTTCTTTTCATTTATACTCCAATTTTTTCTTTAAATCATTCATAAAGGCGATGCGTTTTTGAGCCGCTTTTTTCAGTAAAGCGGAATATTTATTTATGTTTGGGACTAATACGCATTGCAGTTTATCTGCCTTGCGCAGGTATGCAGCCAGACATGCAAAGTCGCCGTCACCGGTTACAATTATCGCTTGTTGGTATTTGTTCAGATCAATCATTGCTTGTAATACCAGTTCGGCATCGATGTTACCTTTCACTTTTTCATTTGGTAATTTAAGTGTTGGCTTGAAAATCAGAATATATCCTGCTGATTGAAGTGAGACATATAAGTCATTGTTCCCTTCAACGAAGCCAATAAAATAGTATGCTGTGCCGACACTGTATTTTTCACTCAAATAGATTCTGAATTTCCTAAAATCCAGTTTCCATCCCAACTCCTGTATGGATAAGTTGAGATTCTGTCCATCGATGAAAGCATAATTGTTTTG
Source organism: Dehalococcoidia bacterium (assembly GCA_023129815.1). GTDB lineage: Bacteria > Chloroflexota > Dehalococcoidia > GIF9 > AB-539-J10 > 20-14-all-45-10. Next base: position 12,522 of record JAGMBH010000003.1, on the reverse strand, counting down.
ATGTTTCTTCATTATTACTGTTGTGGGCTTATGAGATATTCGGAAAGGATTACCTCTCTGGGGCCCGAAGTTTGGGCAGCACCTTCAGCCACGGGCTCTTTGGAAAACTCTGAGGGAATATTCTTTTTCAGTATTCCCGGTATTCTTATTGGGTTTAGCTCTTTGCTCAATTCTTTTTGCAGCGTTTTGGTGGTTTGTTTGGGCAGGCCTCCTTCCTCTATGAGTTTAATGACCTGTTTGATGTAAAGCTCATCATCCTCGGTATAACCCTGGAAGTGTTTAATTTGATTGGACTTCAGGAATTTAAGCACGAAGGTCGCAGTATCCCGGCCGCCTTTCATTTTTGTCACCGGCGCCTCTTCGGTAGTAGCTAATTGGAATGCTTTCTTGTTCATGCCTAACAGGTGGTAATAATCCTGGGGGATAGACTGGCGTTGGGTGTCTTTGTCTACTTCGAGTTGCCTGGCGGCGGAAAAGAAATCTAATTCTTGAGTTGATTGGTCGTTTGCAAGGTAAAATTTTTGCAGCTTGCCTTTGCGGAAGTAGGTAAGCAAGGTATTGTCTCTATTTTCACTAGTTCTGCCGGTGCGGGCTTTTTTAGGCAGGCGTTTGATCTTTTCAAATAAGTCAAGATCGTTATCGCGGATATTTCGGATAACCTGTAAGTACTTCAACTCGCTCTGTTCAGTTTCGTCTTCACCGGTGATGGTTTTCCTTGAGGTCAGGCGGGTAAAGAGGTCATGCGACTTGATTTCTTCGCCTTCTGTTAGCAGCCTGGCATCATTGCCCAGCATCTCAATGAAAGATTGTATTTTAGCTTCGGCAGCTTCAAGCCCATATTGGGCTTCAACATTTCGAAACCACAGCCCGTCTAAGGTTTGCCAGTTTCGAGCATACATTCTTGCCAATTCTATCAAGGTCTCCCTAGGAAGTTCCTCTAACTTCACTTGCTTCATTTTTTACCCCCCTATAAGCAAAATTTTACCCTTATAGCTCCTACACAGCAAGGGAGTGTACTCATTAGTATAATCAGTGACACATGACTTCCTTTCTTATCATTGCTGCCTTTCTGTCATTGCGCTGAGCGCCTCCTTCCCGTCATTGCGAGGAGCATAAGCGACGAAGCAATCTTGTGGGGTTGGGGCTCGTCCCCAACCAAAAGGGATGCCCTCGCCCACCTGTCCCCTTATCTGGCGAGGTACAGGCGGGGATAAATCCCGCCACTACGAAGTGAGAGTGCCACGCCTTTGGCTCGCAATGACAATAAGGGGGATTCGCAATGACACAAAGAGCTGCCAGGGCCTGTTCCAAATTTGAAGTGGACGATATCCTTATACTTTGAAGTGTCCCCCATCTGCCTGAACGAGATCAGTAAGGAGGCCTTTGAATAATGTCTTGATGTTGGGCAGTCTAGTGCAAGCTCTATACACTCGTTTCTCTAGTGGCCCGCCTATGTATCTTAGCGTTAGGCTTCTTAAGCTACTCTAGTGTTTAACACTATCTGGGGAGATTCCAATATCAAATCTTCAGACCTCTGGCGAAGTCTTCTGCTCGTCTCAGGTCTTTTTTATTAGGTCTGCCCTTGTTTATTCCACCAACAATATTAAGTACCCTAATAAATGTATCCCATCCTCTACAAGAAAATTCTCCTATAACATCAAAACCCTTCTCCAGTAGTTTTTTCTTCAGTGGTTTATGGAAATCGTAGATAAATGGCGGCATTCCTATCCCACTCGTGGAAAAAATAAATGCCCTTTTGTTTTCCGGGGCGGGTAATCTATCGACAAAATAGAATAAGCTTTCATGATGTTTGCCATAATAAATCCCTGAGCCAAAACCAACCAGGTCATACCCTGAAAGCACATTTGCATCTACTTTTGCTTGCTCTGCCTGCAATAGTTCCGCATTAAGGGCCTTTGCCATTGCTTTAGCAACCCTTTCAGTATTGCCGTGATGTATTGAATTGTAAATTATTAATGTTTTCGTTTTTACTTCTCCGCATCCTTTAGTTTCGATATGTGAATGGAATCGGTCACCTCAATTCTGCCGCACTTCATGGCTTGCTCAATTAAGTCTTTGCTCCAGAGGCTATTCTCAACAACGTGGGCGAGCGATGTAGTATCAAGCTGGGAAACCTCTGCCCATTTGCCTGCTTGCTTAATTACCTCGTCCAGTTCCTGGCGCTCTTCATCATTCTTGCCCGGGAATCTTAGTTTCTCATCAAATCTAACCCTTGCTTTATAGTCACTGCCCTTTATGATTTCAACCTCTTCTCTTCTAGCATAATCAAGTATTGCCGCCTTTACCTTCTCTGTCTCCTGGTCTACCTTTTTCGCTTCATCCTTAAGAGCTACGTATTTGTTAACCAGCGCGACTCCCGGCTCGTTGAGATACTCGTTGACAGGCATGGTTTCCACCTTGATGAAATGTTTTCTCAGCGGACAGAGGTCAGGATACTCGCACCATTCGCATAATGGCGATTCACATGGCGGGAAATCCCGAACAGACTCTATTTCGTCAATTAAGCTCTTAGTATTTTGAATCAGCTTTGAAATAGCTTCTGGGGTACGATAGGAAACCAATTCTCTGTCAAAAGCAAGGTAGTGCCAGATAAGCCTGATATTCTCAATATCTGGCCACTTCTTCTGGATTCCAATATGGTATAAGCCAAGTTGCCTGTCATTGTCAGCGTCTTCTTGGCTTGGCAAGTGAGCTGATGTCTTGTAGTCGTGAATTTGATAAATATCGTCTTTATCCCATGACAGCCGATCTAGGTATCCTGTCATCCTGTATTTATTTTCGTCATCCAATGCGAAATTAAGCCCCATCTCAGTGCCTATGGTTGTGTCTGAATCAAAGGGCGAATAGCGCTCATAGTAGGTTTTAATCAGCTTCTCACCTAGGGCTCTGTAGTCGTCCGGCGTTAAGTCCTGCTTCATAATAAAGATTGAGTCGTGCCAGTTCTCCTGCCAGATTTTGTTGTAGTACGCAAGCAAAGCGCTCAGGCTATTTATCTTGGTAAACCTGAGGTTGTCATAACACTTCTTCAGAGTATCATGAACCCTCGAGCCCAGGAAGCCCTCAATGCCTTCAATGTCCCGTTTAATCCTGTCCCGATAGCGAAGCTTATACTTCAAGGGACATTGTTCATACATATTTAGCTGTGAATGAGAATAAACAGGCATGTAACTCCTACTTGGTTTGCCTAAACTCCTATATCGAAGTTTGGTAGAGCCATTCCTTAATTTGGCGCACCGGTACGCTGGCCAAGATTCACTGCTGCCCTAGCCGAGACCCCAATAATTCCACAGCAGTCACAAACGTATCCACATGCCCCTGTTTCCAAGTGTCGTTATTAACCACAACTACAGGATTCTTCCTGTCCATTTTGTCCTTAAACACTGTTATCTGAGACACCGTAGACCAAAACTTCTTATCTGTTTCCTTATCAAGAAAGTCATCTGGATAGCCCAGGCCGAACCACATTTCAAGATAATTCGGATACAGGATAAATAAGTTTCCGTGCTTGCGGAGCCGAAAGGCAAAGCCGCGCTTAGTGAAGTCAGTAGTTCTGAACTCTTCACGTTTAGAGAGTTCCTTTAGACGCGAATACAATTGTATGCATATCTCGCTACTTTCTCGAAGGAACCTCTCCTCGTCCATCTTTACTTCTGGCTTGGTTGTGGGGTGAGGTGGAGGACCAAACAGCTCAGGTACTAGCACTTGAAATTCAGCGGTTTCAAATTGTCTCATCTCAAGGGCATGGATTTGAGGTGACCACTCGCTTCTCGAGTTAAGAAACTGAATGATTCGCCTTAATTCGTCGTTCAAAGCATCAACGGCGATGATTAGACGAAAATCTCCCTTCCTAAGAGTCGAGGTCACATTGCTTCTGAACTCCTCTTCTGACAAAGCTTCCTCTGTCTCCTCCATTTTCTCTCGCATAGCGTTTATTAGATGCTTATCCCCCCACCTTTCTGCTTTACAGCAAATGTTATCAAATTGTTCGTAGTCCATTTGCCATAGATGCGCAGCATACTCCAGGACTTGCCCAATAACTTTCCTCCGTATATCAGTATTGGTGGCTAACTTACATTCAACGATAGTAATGCCACCTTTCTCATCGATACCAATTAAGTCGGTATTGCCTGATCCTGGGAGTCCTGCCTCCTTTATAAACACCTTCGGCTTTAAAAAGTCCTCCCCCAATTTCTCGATGGGGATAATCTCTGGAGATTGGTAAAGAATATTCTGCAATGCAGCCTCATCCTCAAACTTTCGCTCTCTCACCTTTTTCCACTTCCCATGCTTTTCCTTTCTGACCAATATATCCATGTTAATCCTCCTTCTCCTCACAATAGGTGACCATATTCATGTGTCACTGATTTCAAGAACGTTCCTTAGCAATCTTCGAATAACCTCGTGTGCGGTGACTCGCATCATCTTCACGGCTTGCTTTCTGGCCTTGGCCGACCGTCTCCATTCTCTCTCGCTCAGCCCACAAAAACCGTCCATGGTTCTTAGCATTCTCTCCATCTCATAGGCTTCTAGAGTGCCCGATATTTCGGGCTCGATTGCATGTGTGTAGAGAATAGTTACGCTTGCAAGCTGTTGAGCGAAGAGCATTCTAGTTTCTCGTGCCAGTGCTTCAACCTCCCTGGCCAGTGCGAAAATCTTGTCAGCCAGAGTGTCTATATCAGCCTGTTTCATGTTACACCCCTAACAACCCCAGTTCACGTATGGTGAATTTGTAGCCTCTCCCGCAGAGCCTTCAAATTTACCACATCCTCCTTATTATATTGCAAAAGCAAAGCTAAAGCATTCTGGTCACCATCGTTCTGATATCGCCACCATAGCAGCACTGCCTCGAATCCACCAATGCCTTTCAATTGTCTGGGAATTCCTAATTGCTGCTCAACCGCCTTGAAGCCGCCATATAGGTAATTTCGCCAGCAGTCGTACATCAGGTCGTGATGGTGGAATTCAGTGGCAAGGTTTGTCTCCAGAGAAGCATCAATGAAGGGCAGGTCGAATCTGCTACCGTTATAGGCATAAATCGTATTTACGCCTTCAAGAGTCTTGAGAAGGTTATCGGTGGTCACTTGTTCACCTACCAATTGAATGAGCTTATCCTGGCTGCTATTGCAGAGGTAAATGCCGATTACAGTGATATAGTCATAAAAACGAGATAAGCCAGTGGTCTCTATATCAAGGTAGGCATCAGGCCATTGCTCCATAGCTTGTTCTTTCCATTAGATTATAGCATGGCACATGTCAATGACAGCTAGGTTGTCACAAGTTTTCGACTGAAAAAAAGAAAATGCTGTATGGAATGGCTAGGTTGCAGGTCCAGTATTTGACGCTGGGAGAATAATATATCCCCTTACTGTAGCTTTCTCCCTCTGGGAGAGAGAGAAGTACTGAGATTGCCACGCTTCGCTTGCAATGACGTGATGGAAATGGCTTGCAGTGACAGAAGGGAGCAGGGGAGAGAGGAATAGTGAGATTGCTGCGCTCCGCTCGCGATGACAGAATGGAGATGGCTGGCAATGACAAGGTGGAGAGTGGGTGGGAAAAGGCTTAAAATATGGGCTATACTGCTATTGTGGCAGGGAAATGATGGACAAGCTTGTAGATAGGCAGGAGAGAGAGCCTACCTCTTTGAAGGATGCCAAGCTGAGGAATGCGACGGTGTCCATAGTAAGAGTTCACGATTATGACTACGCCCAGATCTATGAGGCTGTGAAGGAAGGCGTTGAACTGATAGGTGGGTTGGAGAGAGTGATTAGGCCCGGGAGCAGGGTTTTTGTCAAAATAAATCACCTTCCGCCACCATCTCCTCCGGAAAAAGGAATCGTTACGCATCCGGTTTTTGCCGAAGCTGTTTTGAGATTGCTGAAAACGTTTAGTGACAATGTTACGGTAGGCGATGATATTGCGTCTGACGGCGCAGACGGATTTAGCATCTCGGGTTTTCGGCAGATGTGCGCAAGAGTGGGAGTCAGGTTGGTCAATCTTAGAGAGGGTGGATTTGTAGAAGTCGAGTGTAACGGGCATTTCCTGGATAAGATATATCTGTCTAGGATTGCCATGGATGCTGATGTGATAATCAATCTTCCCAAATTGAAGACGCATTCTCTCACCGTTCTTACGGGTGGCGTAAAGAACATGTATGGCACGATTCCCAGTGGTCTTCGCACAAGATTTCACGGTGAATATGTCAAGAGTGAGGATTTTAGTCAGGTTTTGACAGACATCTTCTCTGCCATCAGACCACAGTTAACGATAATGGATGGCATTGTTGCCATGGAAGGAGAAGGCCCGGCATCTGGGGGACTGAGGAGACTCGGGGTTGTCCTGGCCAGTCAGGATGCGGTGGCTCTTGATGCAGTGGTGGCTAGGATGGTTGGTCTGAATCCCATGGATATTTACACAACCCGATACTGCGATGAGAGAGGCCTTGGGGTTGGGAATCTTGATAATATCAAGGTGGTTGGAGAGAGGCTGGAAAGGGTTGCCGTTCCTGATTTCAGGACTCCGGCAAGCGCTACTAACCTGTTCATACGAAGGGCGCCTGGATTCTTGCCCAGACTCGTAACGCGTCAACTTTCCATTAGGCCGCGAGTAATAGGGAGGCAGTGCACAGGATGCCGCGAGTGCGAGAAAATCTGTCCGGCGGGTGCTATCTCAGTAGCAAGCAAGACAGCAAGGATAAATCCGAGTCTGTGCATACAATGTATGTGCTGCCACGAGGCATGTCGTTTCAATGCTATCGTTCCCAGACGCTCGGTTATGGGAATGGTAGTGCATTTGCTTGGTATCTTCGTAAACAAACTGAGGTCGCTCTCTGCTTAGACGAGCGCTACTTCCTAAAGGAAGGGGGGTGGAGTTCTACATTCCCAGGGTGGGTAAGGACTTCTATATACCTAGGATAAGAAAACTCAGGTGAATTTCTAAAGCAGAATCCGGAACCTTAATCAATCTTTTGGACCTTGAGCATGTTAGTGCTTCCTGGCACTCTAAGGGGAACCCCAGCGGTCACAACGACAAGGTCGCCTCTCTTGGCTAAACCCAACCTGATAGCTAGCTGTGCTCCTTGTTCAAACATTTCCTCTACACTGGTATATTCGGGGACTTGGTAAGGGGAAACTCCCCAATAGAGTGCGAGTTTTCTTCTGACGCTATCCTTTGGAGCAATGGCCAGGATGGGTGCTTTGGGGCGATACTTGGCTACTCGCTGGGCGGTGCTCCCTGAGGTAGTATAGGCTATGATGCCCACTGCTCCAAGCTGCTCAGCTATATGGCAGGCAGCATAGCTTATAGCGTCATCCGTCTGAGGTATAAGGGTTTCCTTCTTTTCTGATAGGATGCGGTGATAAGGTAAGGCTATCTCAGTCTCGATAGCAATTCGCCTCATCATCAGGGTAGCCTCTTCTGGATATTTCCCGATAGCCGTTTCCCCTGAGAGCATAATTGCGTCCGTGCCGTCGAGAATAGCATTGGCAACATCGCTAACCTCGGCGCGTGTAGGGAATGGGGAATGTATCATTGATTGCAGCATCTGGGTGGCTACAATGACAGGTTTGCCGACACGGTTGCACTTGGATATGAGCTCCTTCTGTACTAGCGGCACCCTTTTTAGGGGTATCTCTACTCCCAAATCACCGCGAGCTACCATTATACCGTCTGCCTCGGCGATGATTTCATCAATGTTACCCACTGCCTCGTGCTTCTCAATCTTGGCGATAAGCGGCACATCTGCCCCTTTTGCTTGCAAAAACTGCCTTAGTTGTCGTACATCGGCTGCTTCCCTGACAAACGAAAGAGCGACGAAATCCACTCCGTGCTCGAGGCCAAAGAGCAAGTGGCTTAAGTCTTCATCAGTAATGGACGGCACATTGAGCCTCACGCCAGGTATATTGACGCCCCTCTTTGGAGCAAGTATCCCGCCAACGACTACCTTGCACCTGATTTCGCTATCGGTGGTGCTTGCCACTTCTAGCTTAATTGCGCCGTCATTTAGGAATATAATGTTACCGGGGCTAACGTCGTTAGGTAGCGAGGCGAGGCTCACCGATGCTATGTGCTCATCACCTACAACCTGTTTGTTGGTGAGGGTGAAATCGTCGCCTTCCTTCAACCATACTGTCTCTTTTTTTAACTCGCCTGTTCTAATCTTTGGTCCGGGCAGGTCTTGCAGAATGGCCAATGGCAAGCTTAACTTTGATGAAATCCGGCGAATGGCTTCTATATGCGCGGCATGCTGCTCATAGGTACCATGAGAAAAATTAAGGCGAGCTACATTCATCCCAGCCAAAGCTAACTTTTCTATCATCCCTTTTGATCCACTTGCTGGCCCGATGGTGCAGACTATTTTGGTTTTTCTAAATAAGTTCGGGTCTGAAATCATCTAGTTACGGCCCTCCATTACCTAACGTCTGGATGGTGACTATCCCAATTCGTTGGGTAGAGTCTAACCTGGCAAGCTGTGAGCGTCAAGCTCTTATGCTCGTTTCATATAATGTGGCACCCTCACCTTAAACCTCTCCCTTCAAGGGAGAGGAGATTGCTTCGGGGCTAACGCCCCTCGCAATGATGGTGAGAAGGCAATATCTCTCACTGGTTGCTCCAGGAACGATGGTTGACCGGCAGGGGGTAATCGAAGTAGAATTCCTGACAGTGTATGACAAGGCTGTCTTTGATAATGGGCTAAGGGTCATCACTAGCACTATGCCTCATAGCCGCTCAGTATGCCTTGCTCTGCTTGTGGGCACTGGTTCATGCTACGAAGATGGGGAGGAGGCTGGTATCTCCCATTTTGCCGAGCACCTATATTTTAAAGGAACACAGCGGCGACCAACGGCTAAGGAAATAAGCGGGGATATTGAAGGTGTTGGCGGCATAATTAATGCTGGCACAGATAAGGAGGCAACTGTTTTTTGGTGTAAGGTAGCTAGCGCTTACTTTCCTGTTGCTCTGGATGTGTTATCCGACTTGCTGTTTAATTCTCGCTTTGATGCCAGAGATATGGAGAAGGAGCGCCAGGTTATCATTGAGGAAATCAACATGAACTTGGACCTCCCGCAGCAAAGAGTAAATATGCTTATAGACGAGCTGTTATGGCCAGGGCAGCCTCTAGGGCGGGAAGTTATTGGGACTAAAGAGACTGTGTCCTCCATAACCAGAGGGCAGATATTAAACTATATCGCTCGCAGGTATGTGCCCAGTAATGTTGTAGTTAGCGTTGCCGGGGATATACAACAGGAGCGTGCAGTGGCTCAAATTGAGCCGCTGTTTGGCAAATGGTCTGCTGGCGAGCTAACGACTGGCTATGTAGGTAATGATAAGCAAACGGAGCCCAGGCTGCGTATTGAATCCAGGGATGTGGAGCAGGCGCACCTTTGCCTTGCTGTTCACGGGTTTTCTCGCCTCCACCGGCAGCGTTTTACCCTCGATTTACTTAACACAGTATTGGGTGGCGGGATGAGCAGTCGGCTATTTACCGAGATTCGGGAGAAAAAGGGGCTAGCCTATGATATTCACAGTTACGTGGAGCATTTTTTAAATTCAGGATCGTTTACTATCTATGCTGGTGTTGATCCTAAGAAACTAGAAACTGCCATTGCGGCCGTTATGGAGGAAATATCCAAACTGAGACAAGGAATTACACCAAGCGAGCTTACCAGGGCTAAGGAACTGTCGAAGGGAAGGCTACAATTGCGGCTTGAGGATAGTCAAAATGTGGCTTTGTGGTTAGGTAGCCAAGAGTTATTAAGGCAGCAAATCCTTGATATAGACGAGGTCATTTCTATCATTGATGCTATCACCATCGATGATTTGGAGCAAGTCGCCCAAGAGCTTCTAATTGGTGAGAAACTTAACTTAGCCGTAGTGGGTCCTGTCGAGAAGGAAGAGCCTTTAATGGAATTGCTTAAGTTATAAGGGGGGCTAGCTAGCCCCCCTTTCCTTTAATATTCCGGTGGGTAAGCTGGCATTGCTTTTTCCTTCTCAGGGATATCAGTTACTAAAGATTCAGTGGTCAAGATCATATTAGCAATGCTAGCACCGTTCTCCAAAGCAGATCTAGTAACTTTAAGGGGATCCACAATGCCTCTTTTCACCATATCGACATCTATTTCATCTTTAAGTGCGTCATAGCCTATGCCAGGCTTGCTTTCCTTTACCCTATTCGCTATTACTGAAGCCTCTCTGCCGCTATTGGTAGCAATACAGCGGATAGGCTCTTCCAAAGCTCTTTTCAATATAGCGATACCGGTGGCTTCATCGCCCTTGACATCAAGCTTAGCCAAGGCTGGTATCGAGTTGAGCAGGGCAACGCCGCCGCCGGGCAAGATGCCCTCTTCTACAGCAGCTCTCGTAGCCGATAAGGCATCCTCTACACGATGCTTTTTCTCTTTTAGCTCTACTTCAGTACCAGCACCTACCTTAATTACTGCCACGCCGCCAGCCAATTTGGCTAACCTCTCCTGTAATTTTTCCTTATCATAGTCAGAAGTGCTGATTTCGATCTCGGATCTGATTTGTTTGATTCGAGCCTCAATAGCCTCACTTGAGCCTTTCCCTTCAACGATGGTGGTATTATCTTTATCTGCGACTATTCTTCTGGCTCGCCCCAAGTCCTCTATGGTCACTGAATCTAATTTCCTACCGATCTCCTCAGATATGACCTTGCCCCCGGTGAGAACAGCTATATCCTGAAGCATCGCTTTCCTACGATCACCAAAGCCAGGCGCTTTTACTGCCAGAGGGGATAAAGTGCCCCTTAGTTTATTGACCACTAAGGTGGCTAAAGGTTCACCCTCCACATCTTCGGCAATAAGCACAATGTTCTTGGAAGTTTGGACGATTTTTTCCAAGGTGGGCAGAATATCGTTCAGGGCGGAAATTTTCTTATCAGTGATAAGGATATAGGGGTCTTCCAGCTCTACCCTCATCTGTTCGAGGTTAGTGATGAAATAAGGGCTGATGTAGCCGCGATCGAATTTCATGCCCTCGACATACTCAGTTTCAAACTTCAGCCCTTTGCCCTCTTCAACAGTGATAACGCCGTCTTTGCCTACCTTTTCCATCACATCAGCAACCAAATTCCCAATTTCCTGATCAACCGCTGATAGAGCAGCTACTTGGGCTACTTGTTCTTTACCAGCTACAGGAATGGACATTTTCTTCAGCTCATCAACTACAACCTCCACCCCTTTCTCAATGCCACGCTTTAAAGCCTGTGAGTCAGCACCAGCAGCGATATTCTTAAAGCCTTCGCTAACAATACTTTGAGCCAGGATAACGGATGTGCTTGTGCCATCACCACATTGGTCATTAGTTTTTGTTGCTGCCTCCTTCACTAATTGGGCCCCCATGTTCTCAAAGGGATCGGGCAGCTCTATTTCCTTGGCAATGGATACACCATCATTTATGACAGTGGGAGCACCAAATTTCTTGTCCAATGCCACCGGGCGCCCACGTGGTCCCAGAGTCACCCTGATTGCCTGGGCTAAGGTATCTATACCCGTTTTTAATGATTTTCTTGCTCCCTCAGCAAAAAGTAATTGCTTTGCCATTTGTTTTCCTCCTTTCTATATTTTTATTAACTTTTCTTAGCTAAAATATCGCTCTCACGCATAATAACCACTTCCTCATCATCTAGTTTAAATTCAGTGCCAGCGTATTTGGAATAGATCACCTTATCCCCTACTTTTACCTCCATGGCCATCCGTTTGCCATCTTCGGATAGCTTGCCTGGACCCACAGCAATGATTTTACCCTCTTGAGGTTTCTCCTTAGCTGTGTCGGGCAAGACAATCCCCCCTTTGCTTACTTCTTCTTTAGGAAGAGGTTTGATTACCACTCTATCTCCCAAAGGTTCAATCTTTGCTGCCATACTACCTCCCTTTTTAATAACTATTTTAGCACTCTAATGCTAAGACTGCTAATTATTATAACACAAAAAATTTAAAGTGCAACAAATTTTCCCCAAAATTTTTACAGAATCGGCCCTTGTTTTTCTACACTAAACCGTGTATAATTTAATTTTAATGAGGCAGCGGAAAAGAAGGCAATGGGATAGAAAGCGCGTTCGGGCATTGAGGCAGCATTTGGGACTAACTCAAACAAAGCTAGCTGAGGAATTAGGCACGCGACAACAAACGATTAGCGAATGGGAGATAGGGATGTACCAACCTCGGGGAACTTCAGCCACCTTGCTCAGCATTATTGCTGAGCGTAGCGGCTTTGACTATAAGGCTAAGGAAAAGCATGATGAGCATTAAAGTGGGTTGCTGTGGTTTTTCCAAGGGGAAGAAAAAGTATTTCCAGAAATTCAGGCTGGTAGAGATACAGCAGATTTTCTACAAACCTCCTTCTTTTGGGACTATTAAAAAGTGGCGTGGGGAAGCTCCTGAAGGTTTTGAATTTAGTTTAAAAGCGTGGCAATTGATAACACACCCATCAACAAGCCCAACCTACCGCAAAGCTGGCTTACAGATTCCTGCCGGTAAGGAGAGC